>NZ_KI421413.1:0-37986 GCF_000472285.1 Desulfuromonas sp. TF | reverse complement strand
TAAGGCGTACCTGGAAGGTACGTCGTTGACGAAGGATGAGGCCAACGCCGCAGATGGGCGTTTTTCATCAGCCTGCTAATCCTCGTCGAGGCATTCCAGCAGCCGAGTGCGCAACTCCTCGATCTTATCCTGACGGAGAACTTTCTGGCCGAAGATATCCTGTATATAGAAAGTGTCCGCAGCCTGGTCGACCTTGGTGGAAATCTTTGAAACTCCGATGTAAAGACCAAGTTCCTTGAGGGTCTTGGTGATGTGGTAGAGGAGTCCGACCTTATCGTGGGCGTAGATATCGATGACGGTGTATTCGTCGGAGATCTCGTTGTCAACCTCAACCCGATTGGGATACCGGGGAAGTGGGCGCTCCGCCAGAAAGCTGGGGCGCTGGCGTTGGCTGACGAGATCATCCACCCTGACCCGCCCTTCGATTACCGAGGTGAGGTTCTCCTCGACACGCAGCCATTTCTTCTCATCGCTGATCATCTTCCCCGCCGGGCCGACGACCTGGAGAATATCCAGAGCCACCCCGTGGCTTTGGGTGAAAATCTGGGCGCCCAGGATATTGATGCCGTTTGCGGCCATGACTCCGGTGATCATCGAGAAGAGCCCCGGCACGTCGAGGGTAGAGACGGTGACCTGGGTGTATTCGCCCTGCGGCCCGTGTTCCATCTTCATGGCCAGTGTCCGGTCTCCCCGGCTGAGAACCAGGCGAAGGTGTTCGGCAATCTCCGCGGAACGATAAGAAAGGAGATAGCGGGTGCTCATGGCCTTGAGGGCGTCCTTGACGACCTTGGAATCGAATTCGTCTTCGAGAAGGTCAACGACCTTCCTTTTGCGGTTGCGAACCTTCTCCGACCTTTTCTCCAGGCGAAAATTACTTCGTTCGAGAAGATCGTAGGCCTTTTCATAGAGTTCCTGCAGAAGAAAGCCTTTCCATTCGGACCATACGTCGGGACCGACCGCCTTGATATCGGCAAAGGTCAGGAGATAGAGCATCTTGAGATTTTCGCTCATCCCCATGTTCTGGGCAAACTGCTCGATCAGCTTGTCGTCGTGGAGGTCCCGGCGCTGTGAAATATGGGCCATGATCAGGTGATTGCGGACCAGGAATTCAAGCCGGCGGCTGTCTTCCTTGCCGAGGCCAAGACGTCGGGCGATCGTAGGGATGAGGTCTGCCCCTTTGTTGCAATGGTCCTTTCCCTCTCCTTTGCCTATATCGTGGAACAGGACGGCCAACAGAAGCAGCTCCCGCTTCTCGATATCATTGGCCACTTTGGTCAGCAGTGGTTTTTTCTCCGCGTAATCCCCACGCCAGAGCTTGGCGATTTCCTCGACGGCAAAGAGCGAATGGATATCCACCGTGTAAATATGGTAGGCATCATGCTGCACCTTACAGTAGATGCGGCCGAACTCGGGGATGAAGTGATTGAGAAACTGCAGATGGTGCATATCCATCAGGGTGTCGGACATCCCCTGGGGAGTTCGCAGGATTTCCCAGAATCCCTCGCTCATCGCCCGGGAACGGCGAACCCGGTCGTTGATACGGTGCAGATTCTCTCTGATCAGTCCCTTCAACGGTACGCTGAGGCGAACTCCGTGCCGCTGGGCAAGGACGAATGCCCGCATCATCCGGGACGGTTCCCGGGTGAAAAGGTCTTCCTGGCTGAGCCGCAACTCGCCCCTCAGAATGTAGAAGCCTTCTTCCACCTGACGTCTTGCGATATAGCCGAAAATTCTGGACGTGGACTGTTCCTGCTGCAGAGCCTTGGTGATCAGGGAAGAGGCAAGATGCTCGACGCGGGTGGCATGCGCATAATAGTCCTGCATGAACTGCTCGACGGCCGGTGCTCTTTTATTGTCCTGATATCCTAGAAAACGTGCGATTTTCTCCTGCTGATCGAAGTGAATCTGATCGTTTTTCCGGGAGGAGAGGTAATGGAGTTCATTGCGGATGTGCCAGAGATAATCCTGGGCCTCTTCAAAGAACTGCCCTTCCCGTTCGGTGAGGACACCCTTGATGATAAGATCGCGCAGAGATCGGGCTTTGAATTTGACTTGCGCCACCCAGAGTGCGGTATGCAGATCCCGCAGCCCCCCTTCCCCTTCCTTGATGTTGGGCTCCAACAGGTAGACGGATGATCCGTATTTGCCTAGACGACGGGAATTTTCCTCCATCTTCTCCCGGATGAAAGACTGGCTGTTGCGGCGCAGCATCGTATCCAGAACTGTCCGGTCGTAATCGTTATAGAGCTCCTCGTCGCCGACCAGGAAACGGGAGTCCAGCAGTGCCGTGCGGGCCGTGATATCCTTTTCGGCCATTTCAAGACAGTCTTTGGCCGTGCGGACGCTGTACCCCACCTCAAGGCCGAGATCCCACATCAGGTACAGCATGCGTTCCGACACGGTTTCGGCGAAACGCTTCTCCTTGCCCCCGTAATAAAACATGATGTCGATGTCGGAACGGGGGTTGAGCTCGCCGCGGCCATACCCTCCCAGGCCAATCAGGGCGCAGGATCCTTGACTGTCGTTGAGATCCAGGGAGACTCCTCGATAAAGGTTGCGCAGCAGGGTATCGGTAAACGAGGTCAGGCTGCCAACCACCCGCCTGCCGCCGGCGCCGCCGAGATGTTCTTCGTGGATGCGCTGCTGGTGATGTTCAATGAAGGAGCGGGCGGCGGGCAGAAGCAGCGCCCGCCGACGGTCGTAAGTGATGGACGAATCGGAGAGCATCTCCGGAGAGAAGAAAACTTTCGAATTTGGAGATTTTTTTGGATTCATTTCGTGGCAATCAGGTTGTGGGCGACGGCATAACTGCGAACCCCCCGGGTGATGGCTTCGACGGTTTTTTGCTGGAACTTCCGGTCGGCGAGACGGGCCTCTTCACGATTGTTGCTGATGAAAGCCGTCTCGACCAGAACGGAAGGCATGGTGGCTCCCAAAAGCACATAGAAGGGCCCCTGCCTCACTCCCATATCCTTGATATGCGAGTAATGTCTGCTCAGATCCTCGACAAGGGATTTCTGAATCTCGGCGGCGAGGCGGCTCGATTCGTTGATCTTGGAATTGGCCATCAGATCGAAGAGGATGAGTTCGAGGTCTCCGACCTCCTTGAGCGTGGTGCCGTTTTCTCGGGCGACTACATCCGCAGCCTTGTCGTTCTTGGAAAAGTTGAGATAGAAGGTCTCGACCCCATAGGCATCACGACTGCGGTTGGCATTGGCGTGGATGGAAATAAAAAGATCCGCCCCCACCCTGTTGGCGATTCCCGTTCGCTCCGGGAGATCCAGATAGACATCGCTGTCCCGCGTGAGGATGACCTCGCAGCCCAGTTCTTTCTCCAGCGAACGGGCCAGCGCCTTGGCCATCGCCAGGGTCACATCCTTTTCCATGACTCCTTTGGGTCCGATCGCCCCGGGGTCCTTTCCACCATGACCGGCATCGACAACGATGCGTCTCAACCCCTTGCCCGCTCTGCCGGGGGGGATGCGGACCTTGAGCGGGCTGTCACCAGGGACCTGATCCAGGATTCCGGCGATGCCGTCCTTCGCTCCCGGCGGCAGCGACCTCAGCTCTGCGGGATTGGACGTAAGTTCAGGAGCACCGGCACCGGCAACATCGATGACGATACGGTAAGGGTCTTCAAGGGGAAAAACCTTGTAATCCTGGAAACTGACCAGATCAAGGACCACTCGCACCGTCTTGTCATCGGGGCGGCCAGTGCGGATTTTCTGCAGAAGCCCGTCTCCCACCTCGATGGTCTCCACCATTTCCGGCCCCAGGGTGACCCCCGGCACATCCACATAGATACGGGGCGGAACGCTCCCGCGGGAATCCGGAGCGAGAACATTGGAGGTAAAATCAGCGCGGCCGCCCAGATCGATGACGATCCGCGTATAGTCGGATTTGGACCAGTAGCGGATTCCCATCACCGTGGAATCCGAGGCCGAAGCCTTGAGATCCGCTGCCTGCGAAGGCGGCCGGGACGGAGCATAGCGGGCCAATTCAATCATTTTCTTTCGGGCCGCGGAGACCATATCCCCTGAAGGGTGTTGTTCGCATACCTTCCGATAGCATGCATAGGCCTGGGAAAAGTCGCCGAAAACCTCTTCCTGGATGCCGGCGGCCAGGGAAAGAGCATCGTCTGCAAGCGAGGTTTCCGGATAGTCTTCCGCCAGAAGGGAGTAGAGTTCGAAGGCCCGCCCGGCATCTTTCTTCACCCTGGATATCTTATACAGTCCCTGGCAGGACTTGCCCGCCATATACAGAGCAGCGGCAGCCTTAGGATGCCGGGGATAGGTGTCGCGGACCCGCATAAACCCGTCGATCACCTTTTCCCAGTTGCTTCGATAAAGCTGCTGTTTAGATGATTTCAGAAGCTGCTGATAGCCCTCTTTCGCCTTCCGGTAGGCGCTTTCGGCATCGGCTGCCGCCGTGCCTGCGGAGGCAGCCAGAAGAAAGATCAGAAACAGAATCGGCAGACGGAAAAAAAACATTGATCACACCATCTTCTTCAGTTGGTCCAGAACGTTCAATGCCTCAAGGGGGGTGAGGACGGAGATATCGAGATCCTCCAGCTTCTGCCGCAATTCATCCTTTGCCGGGGCGAACAAGGAGAGCTGGGGGGTCTCCCGGACGGGCGAGGCCATGCGGCTGCGTGCCAGGCGGGGCTGTCCTTCCTTTTCGAACTCACCCGACTCCAGATTCCTGAGGACTTCCCGGGCACGCTCGATCGTCGCCTGGGGAAGCCCCGCCAGGCGAGCGACCTGAATGCCGTAAGAGTGGCTGGCGCCTCCCTTGACGATCTTGCGCAGAAAAACGATCTGATCGTTCCATTCCTTAACGGCGATGTTGAAGTTCTTCACCCTCTCCCGGGTCAGAGCCAGATCCGTCAGTTCATGGTAATGTGTTGCAAAGAGGGTCTTTGCCGCCACGGGCGCATGGTCATGCAGGTACTCGGCAACCGCCCATGCGATGCTGACACCGTCGAAGGTGGAGGTGCCGCGGCCGATTTCATCGAGCACGATCAGACTTCTGGGGGTGGCGTGATTGAGGATGTGCGCCGTCTCTGTCATCTCCACCATGAAGGTCGACTGGCCTCGCGCCAGGTTGTCGCTTGCTCCGACACGGGTGAAGATGCGATCCACCACCCCGATGCGGGCGCTTTTGGCCGGCACCAGGCTCCCCATCTGAGCCATCAGGGTGATCAGGGCGACCTGGCGCATGAAGGTGGATTTGCCCGCCATGTTGGGACCGGTAATGATGAGGATCTGGTTTTCCCGGGTGTCCATGACCACGTCATTTGGTACGAACCGCTCAGAGAGACTCATGCCCTCGACAACCGGATGACGACCTTCGATAATGATCAATTCGCCGCTGTCGACGATTTCGGGACGGACATAGCTGCGGTCATGGGCAAGGTCGGCCAGCGCGAGAAGCACGTCCAGAACGGCCAGGGCATCGGCGGTCGCCTGAATCCGCCCCCCCTGCCCGGCCACCTGCCGGCGAACCTGCTGAAAGAGATCGTATTCGATGGCGGTCAGTTTTTCCTCCGCCCCAAGGACCTTCTCTTCGTACTCCTTGAGGGCCGGCGTGATATACCGTTCGGCGTTGGCGAGGGTCTGCCGGCGCTGGTAATCGTCCGGAACGCTGGCAAGGTGGGATCGGGTGACTTCGATATAATAGCCGAACACCTTGTTGAATCGGACCTTGAGGGAGGAAATTCCGGTCCGTTCCTTTTCTTCGCGCTCCAGACGGGCAATCCATCCTTTTCCTTCTCGGCTGATGGTGCGCAGCTCATCCAACTCCCCGTCGAAGCCGTCTCGGATCAGCCCGCCTTCTCGCAGGACGAAAGGCGGATCGTCGACGATGGCTTTGCCGATAATCCCGGTCACGTCGGCCAGAAGATCGATATCCCCGCGCAGACTGCGAACCAAGGGGCTCTCCAGTGCCGCGAGTTCATCGAGGAGAGCCGGAATTCGCTCCAGAGAGCCTTTGAGCGCGATCAAATCCTTGGCATTGGCGCTGGCCATGGAGATCTTTCCGTTCAGGCGCTCCAGATCATACACCCCGTCCAGAGCGGAGCGCAGATCCTGTCTCGCCAGGCTTTTTTCGACCAGTTCATGTACCGCCTGATGACGATCTCGGATTCTCCTCACGTCGACCAGAGGCCGGTTGATCCATTGCCTGAGCTTACGCCCCCCCATGGCTGTCACCGTCCGGTCCAGAGCACCGAGGAGGGATCCTTTCTTGCCGTTGTCGTGCAACGTGGCGGTCAGTTCCAGATTGCGCCGGGTGGAGTCATCCAGAACCATGAAATCAGCGGCATGATACGTGGACAGGGTGCGGATATGATCGAGCGTCCCCTTCTGGGCTTCCTGCAGGTAATGGAGAACAGCGCCGGCGGCGCCGATGGCGCCGGGGAGATCGGTACAGCCGAAGGAGTCCAGGGAAGAGCAGGCGAAAAAGTCCGTCAGCAGCCCTGCAGCCCTGTCGGTCTCAAAAACCCATTCCGGGATGGTGTTGATCATCCGACCGGCCAACGGCCCCGCAAGGGACTCTATCAGGGCAGCGCCGTTTTCGCCGGAGGGAAGCAGAACCTCACGGGGATTGATGGAAGCGATTTCGCTGAAAACCCCTTCCGGGCCGGCCATTTCCGTGGCCCTGAATTCTCCGGTGGTGATATCGAGAACGGCGATCCCCCATCCGAAGTCCCCGCCGCAGGCCAGAGCCATGAGATAATTGTTTTCTTTGGGCTGGAGAGTATCGGTATCGACGATGAGGCCGGGGGAGACGACCCGCACGACCTCCCGTTTGACGATCCCTTTGACCGTTTTGGGATCCTCGACCTGCTCACATACGGCAACCTTGTATCCGTTTTCCACGAGTCTCGAGATATAGGGCTGGCTGCTGTGATAAGGGATGCCGCACAAAGGGATCTCGTCGGCCGCTCCCTTGTTGCGGGAAGTCAACGTGATATCCAGGACCCGGGAAGCGGTGACCGCGTCCTCCATGAACATCTCGTAAAAATCGCCAAGGCGAAAAAAAAGGATGGCGTCGGGATACATGGATTTGATTTCCAGATACTGACGCATCATGGGGGTGGTACTGCTCATAGATTCGACAAACCTCGCGGATGGGACGGCAGTCAGCAATACCCTCGCCGGAAGCCGGGGGCGGCATTATGTTAACAAACCCCCTTTTTGATGTAAATAGCCTTATAGTGACCCGTCGACTCAGGATCAATTTGATGTAAAAAAGGTGGATTGGTCCATATTTCTCGAAATTTTGGGCAAATTAGTTCTGCACCGCTCTGAAATATGCGGAAACATGCTTCGATTTTCCTGTTTTCGCGTGACGACATCCCAAATCCTACAAGCTCTCGAGGCAGATTTGCCTTGACCTCTCAAAGACGGCAATGATAAGAAAACCGCCACTGCAGGAGGAAATATGAACGCAAATAGTAGAACAGACTCAAAAGGAGACATTTTCCGGAAGGAAAATTTCGACCTAAATACATTCGAGGACGAGATCCGCATCGACTCGCTGTGCCAACGACTGCTGCGGATGTTCTATCTGGAGATGGCGGAAGAGGGACGTTCGCCGGGCGAGGCGGGGCGCCTGGTCTGGGGAGCCGATTATTTCCTCCGCGAGTTCATCATTCCGGACCGCCGGGAGAACATCTTCTCCCCTCATTCCGGAAGGGTTCGCCAGTTCGCCGGCAACTGGTATATTGTGAAAAACCTCGAGCCGAACATGGAAGAGCTCGGGACCATTCTCCAAGGTGTCGAAGCTTTTTATGAATACGGGAAAAAGATAGGCAAGGTGAGCGAGGAAGTTGTCGAAGACGTGCGCAGGGATTGTTCCGAACTCGACTACTTCCGCCGCCGGATAGAAGCCTTCTGGCAAATTGAGGGAGACGGCTACTCGGCCTGGGAGAGGGAATGTTCGCTTAAGGAATGAAACCGGGGTTTCAGGTTCAAGGTTCCGGGTTGATCCTGATTCCCTGATTCCTGGCTCCTGGCCTTATGGATCAAATGATAACGACCTCTCCGAAAATCCGAGCCGCCCGGGTTTCCATTGCCGCCGCCACCGGTCTGGCCCTGCTCAAGATGCTGACCGGGTTAATGACCGGTTCAATGGCTGTTCTTGCCTCGGCGGTCGATTCTCTTCTCGACATCCTCATGTCGGGGGTCAATTATCTGGCCATCCGCCAGGCGGAACAACCGGCTGACGAAAGTCACCCCTTCGGGCACGGCAAATTCGAGACGGTTGCCACCTTCGTTCAAGCTCTATTTATTGCCCTGTCAGGTTCATGGATCATCTTCGAATCGGTGCGCAGGCTGATCCGTGGAGTGCATCTAAGCAGCCCTGGCGGGGGTGTCATCGTGCTTTTGTTCAGCACGGCCGCTTCCTGGCTGCTCGGTCGATACCTGCGGCGCATTGCACGGCAGACCGATTCACCTGCCCTCAAGGCCGACAGCCTCCATTTCTCCATGGACGTCTACACCAATCTTGCCCTTGTCGCGGGGCTGACGGTTGTCTCCTTCTTCGAGATTCCGTGGCTGGATCCGATCCTGTCGATCCTGGTAGCCCTCTATATTCTCACGGAAGCCCTGCGGCTCGTACGTCACAGCCTGGGAGAAGTGCTGGACGAAAAGCTCCCCGAACAGATCAATCAGGAAGTCGCCCGGTTGATCGAGGCCCATCACGGCAACATGCTCGATTTCCACAAGCTCCGGACCCGCAGAGCCGGGTCTCAAAAAATCATGGATTTTCATCTCACTGTTTGCAAACACCTCTCCGTGGAAGAGGCCCATGCCATCGCCGATCATCTGGAAAAGAGAATCAAGGAGGAGATTCGGGGGTCCGATGTCACCATTCACATCGAGCCCTGTCGCCGAGCCGACTGTCCGGGCCGGGATAAGTGTCCGGCGGAGATGGCCCGCATGGATGATGAGAGGGATAATGGTCAGGACCTGAAGGCGTGAGGGGGAAAAGCATGCCTCTCCCCTTGCATCTTGACCCTTGAACCAGAATCTTTAAATTCGCCGGTCCCGGCCGGCAGCCGGGTTACTTTCTTTACTGGTCTAAAGAAAAGTAACCAAAGAAAGGACCTGCGCTGCGCTGGGCATTGCTTCCGCGTTCGGCAGTGGCTTTTTTCACTGGTGCGCCAAGGTAGAAAGATGCGTCTCCGTTGATTTGCCTTTTGCCGACTTCTGGTGACAGAAATGATTTTCCTGGGTATTGCAAACGAAGGCTTCTCTTGAATTTAAATCCTAAAACTTAAACCTTGAACCTTGAACCTCACGCCTCATTTCCCGCCTACATTCTTGAGGCGCTCCAGGCTTTCAATCACCTCTCGGCTCCCCTGGTTTCGTTCTTCCATGGCCGTAAAAATTTGTCCGACCATATCGCTGACCGATTGAACCGCCGCTTCGATGCTTTGCGTGTTCTGGCGCTGCCTGGTAGTCGCCGTTACCATGTCGTCAGTCATGCTCTTCACTTCCTCGATCGATTTCACAATGCTTCGGATTCCGACGGCCTCTTCTTTTGAAGCGGTGGAAATCTGAGTCACCATATCTCCAAGTTCGTCGATTGAGACGGTGACCGACTCTACGCTTCGGGCGACTTCCTGGGTCGCCTTGCGGATGTCGCGCGCCATTTCCATGGCCGAGACGGCGCTCTCGAGGATCTGGCGAAGAGAGGCCTCCATCCCTTCTCCCAGGTCTGTCCCTTCCTTGACCAGTTGCCGGGTCCGTGCGAAATGGTCCACGGTTTCGCGGGTATACTCCTGGATCTCTCCGACGAGCCGACCTATGGCCCCCGTCGAGTTGGCTGCTTCCACGGAGAGGCTGCGCACCTCATCGGCGACAACGGCAAAAGAACGACCGTGCTCACCGGCCTGGGCGGCGATAATTGCGGCATTCAGTGCAAGAAGATTAGTTTTTTGAGTGATCTCAGCGATGACGGTAGTGATGCCGTTGATCTCTTCCCCTTTTTTGGAAAGGCGGCCTATGGTGGAAGCAGCGCTTTCCACGGCCCCTGCAATTTCCTTGAGACCCGCCAGAACATCGCTCACCGCCTCGGCACCGGTTTCGGCCTGCTGCTTCACCTTCTCGGACATGAGATGAGAGTGGGTCCCGTTCTCTTCGACCGCTCTGATGGTTGCGGAAATTTCCGTCATGGCCGAGACGGAATTATTCATGAACCCGGTCAGCTGGTTCAGACTCTGGTACACCTGCTCTATGGAGACGGATATCTCTCCGGAAGCCGAACGAGTGGCATTCACCGCGTCACAAACCACATCGGCCGCACGTGCGATATCGGCCGTCGCTTCGCTCGTTGACGCGGTGGCCTGCTTGAGGGTGTGATCAAGGCGGGTATGTTCCCCACGATACTTGAGAAGCTCCTGAAAAGTGACTTCCAGTTCTCTGGTAAGGGTGTCCACTGCTTCCACCAGGTTGATCCTGGTCAATGCCGAAGAAACCTGATCGGCAAAAAGATGGACGGTATCGACGTCGGTCTCGTCCAGGGCATGATGCCGTACTTTGTTGTCGACGCCAAACATCCCCATGACTTCATCCCTGACCACGATGGGGCATAGAATAAAGCTTCTTGAACGCAATTGATGGATGTTGTCGCAGGGGGGCTTCAGGTGGAATTCCTCGGGCATGCGCGTGATGTCATCGACGAGGAGAAGCCTGTTTTCAGTGACGGTTTTATAGAGAGCTCCGGCCCGTTCGTCGAGGGGAATGACGATATTGGAAACGTCATCGTCTCCGGTGCCGCGACTGGCGACGAATTGCAGGCTTTCTCGCCCCGGATTCACCATAAGAATGTTCACTCTGTCATAGCCGAGGATTTCATGCAGGCCATCGGCGGAAAGACGCAGAACTTCTTGAATATCCATCGATTTCTGAACATGGTTGTTAATGGAATGGAAATTTTTGATACTGGTGTTCAGGTCGCGAAAACGCCGCTCGAATTCAGTTTTTTGCCTCTCCACCGCCTGGTTAAGCTCGTCCAGACCACGGGCCCGTTCGTGTATCTGCTGAGAGGCTTTGCCGATCAGGTAACCGAAGACGCCGAGGACAAGGGCCGTTCCCAGTCCCATATAGCCGTAGAGAGTCAGGCTCTCGGAGGAATGAAGGATATCCCCTGAAATCTGGGCCCAGACCGTCTCCCCCGGTTGCCAGAAAAGAACAAGCCGCAGAACAATCCACCCGATGGGGGCAAGTATTCCGAGAAGAAATCCACAGAGAGCATAAAGCCGACTGCGATTGACGTTGCTCGATGCACCCAAATTATTCATGCCCTAAGCTCCTTAAAAACAAAGCACCACGGCCACTGCAGCCACGGTGCTGAATTTATCGATATGGATGCGTTGCCTTCATATCGCCTTTGATTCCAAAGTTCCACTTAAAGCTTCTTTCAAGCCTTCTCCAAGCACCCTAACTATTCAGACGAACACACGTCAAGAAAAATTTCGACCCCTGCAAAAGTAAGTTCGTTATGTGCCGTGCACACTGCGGAGTCGGACCAAGCTGGGAGGTCCACTGCGGCCTTTCTAACCATCAACCTCGCCGAAGTTCTGCGAGGCATCAACCGCGCCTTCGCCGAAGGGAAACGAGAGGCGAACTGTGGAATGAAGATATAGGGGTATGAGGAACTATCCGGCCCGCACCCGGTTGTTTCCATTTACACTCCAAGCTCTTGTCGATTACTATGGAAGAACGGCAGTCAACCAAGGCAGACGGGGGCATGATGGAAGAACTCAGCAACAATCCCAATTCATGGAAAAAATTCATAAAGAACGGCTTTCGTATTTTTCTAGGCACCGGCGCGGCCTGTCCCCATGCACTGATCGATCTTTTTCTGGAATCCGCCGAACATTTCAGCGACCTGGAATTTGTCTATCTGCTCACTCTTGGCAAGACTCCATGGACCGATCCCAAATATGAGCAGACTCTTCGGGTCAATACCTTTTTTCTGGATCAGGGGACCCGCGAGTCGGTTCGCGCGGGCGAGGCCGACTACACTCCCTGCTTCCTGTCGGAGATTCCGGCCCTTTTCACGGAAAACATCCTCCCCGTCGATATTGCCTTCATACAGGTCACCCCGCCCGACGCGCAGGGCTACTGTTCGCTGGGAGTCTCCGTCGATATCGTCATGGCGGCGGCCAAATCAGCCAAACACATCATCGCCCAGATCAATGACCAGATGCCCCGGACCTTCGGCCAATGCTACCTGCATCAAGACGAGATCTCCGCCTTCATCAGGGTTTCCGAGCCGATCCCGCCGGTGCCTGCCGCAGCCCTGGACGAAGTCACCCTGCAGATCGGAGAATACGTCTCCCTGCTCATCGAAGACGGCTGCACCCTGCAGGTGGGGATCGGCAAAATTCCCGATGCGGTGCTGCACAAGATGACCGACCACAACGATCTGGGGATCCATACCGAGATGTTCAGCGACGGTCTGCTGGAACTGTACAAGCACGGCAATATCACCAACCGCTTCAAGGGAATCCACGAAGGCAAGACGATCGTCTCGTTCTGTTTCGGCAGTCAGGAACTCTATGATTTCGTCGATAACAACCCCCATGTGGAGTTTCATAGCACCGACTACGTGAACAATCCGGCGGTCATCGCGAAAAACAACAAGATGGTTTCCCTTACCAGCGCAACCCAGGTCGATCTGACAGGTCAGATCGTTTCCGATTCGGTAGGGGGCCATTTTTACAGCGGCATCGGCGGTCAGGTGGATTTCATCCGCGGCGCCGGCATGAGCAAGGGAGGACTCCCCATCATCGCCTTGCCCTCCACCGCGAAAAACGGCGCCATTTCGCGCATCGTCTCGGAGATCAGTTCAGGGGCCGGGGTGGTGGCCACCCGAGGTGACGTCCATTATGTGGTGACCGAGTATGGGATAGCAACGCTGAGGGGCCGCAGCATTCGCGAGCGGGTCATGGAACTGATCCAGATCGCACATCCGAAATTCCGCGATCAGTTGCTGGAGGACATGCTGAAATCCGACAAGGTCCCTCCCTATCAGCGCAACACTCCGACCCCTGTCAAGGAACTCGGAGATACTGAGGTCATCAAGCTGGAGAGCAGAGGAGAGGATTATTTCATGCGCCCCCTCCATCCTTCCGATCAGCGTCGGCTGCAGAGTTTTTTCTATTCGCACGACAAGGTAACGCTTTTCCAGCGATACCGCAACGAACCGAAAAAAATGGGAACGGCGCAGGCCTATCGCCTGGTCAATACCGACCTGTCCAAGGACATGGCCCTGTGCATCGTGGAACGCCAGGGCCCCCGAGAAGTCATTCTCGCCGTCGGACGCTATTACGTCCTCGAAGACGGCGAGAGGGCGGAAGCCGCTTTCGTCGTGCACGAAAGTATGCGCGGCAGAGGGTTCGCCACCCGGCTCCTGGAACGGCTCATCGACATCGCGCGCCAGAGAAACCTGAAGTTCATGACGGCCAATGTCCGCTCCGACAACACCCCGATGTGCCGGGTTTTCGAAAAATTCCATTTCATAAGTGAACCCGCAGAAGATCCCTCGGAGCTGAATTATCTGCTCCCTCTGGAGTGACGACCATGCTGGATCTGGAAAAGAGATTTCCATTTAAAAAAGAACACTTCCAGGTCTTTTATCACCCGGATTGCCTTCTGCACGAGGTGGGCTCAGGGCACCCGGAAATCCCGGCGCGGCTCAGCAGCATCCTCCGCGGATGCGCCAGACTCCCCGCACAGCTGCCTGTCTCTTTTCAAGTCCCGCAGCCCGCCCGGATCTCCGAACTGGAACTTGTACACGAAAAGCAGTACCTGCTGCGTCTGGAGGCCGCTTGCCTGAGGCAAAGCCGCTTTTTCATGTCACCCGACAATCGTATCAGCCCGACGACCTTTCGCGCCGTGCTGGCCGCGGGCGGATGCGCTCTGGCTTTGGCTGAAACACTGCGGGAAAAAGGCGCCGGCTTCGCGCTGATCCGCCCGCCGGGCCACCACGCGAGCAGAAGGAGCGCCGAAGGGTTCTGCTACATCAACCACGTCGCGCTGGCCATCGAAGCCATCCGGCTAAACGAACCGGAGGCGACCTTTCTGGTGGTCGATTTCGACGTTCATCACGGCAACGGCATCGACTACATCTATTGCGAAGACCCGGGAGTTTTCTACTACTCGCTCCATGGAGAGCCCGATCACATTTTTCCGCATACCGGTTACCTGCACGAAACCGGGTGCGGCGAGGGGACAGGCTATACGCGCAATATCACCCTGCCGCTGGAGAGCTCGGGCGATCATTGGCTGCGGCATTTCGAAGTGAGCCTGCGCGACTTTGAGAAAAAGATACGTCCCGATTACCTTCTTGTCAGCGCCGGTTTCGATGCGCACCGGGAAGATCCCTTCGGGGTAATGAACGTGGAGGATCGGCACTTCATCAAAGCGGCCGGACTAATTGCAGAAATCGCAGGCGATCACTGCGAGGGAAAGGTCGGTTTCTTCCTGGAAGGCGGCTACTCGATCGCCGTTCTGGAGCGCCTGGTACCGGAAATCATCGCCGTGCTTGCGGTGCGCCGAAATCAAAGGAGTTATCTTGAGGTTTATGAGGAGAAAAGATAGAGGAATAAGCGCAGAAGAGGCAACATGGTTGCTGGCCGAGGGGGAATATGGCGTTTTATCGACCGTAGGCGAAGACGGCCAACCCTATGGCATCCCCCTTAGCTATGCCTACAGAAACAACTCGATTTACATCCATTGCGCCCTGGAAGGTCACAAGCTTGTCAATTTGGATTACAATCGCAAAGTGTCCTTCTGTGTCGTCGGCAGGACGAAAATTCTCCCCGAAAAATTTGCCACCGAGTATGAGAGCGTCATCGTCTCCGGGACCGCTTGCGCGGTGCAGGGTGTCGAAAGGATCGACGCTCTGGTGAGCCTTCTGGGAAAATACTCCCCTGCGTTTATTGAGGAGGGGAAAAGATATATCGAACAAAAAGACGCAGTGACGAGGGTCATCAGAATTGATATTGATTCACTGACAGGTAAAGCACGAAAATAGGCGCCCGACGCATATCGACAATGTCAGTCAGAGAAGAGGAAACAAAATGAGTAATTTACCGAGCTGTCCGAAATGTGGTTCAGGATTCGCCTACGAAAACAGAAGTATGTATGTTTGTCCGGAATGTGCACATGAATGGACAGCAATTTCCGCCGTCGAAAGGACCGACGATGAAAATGCAATCAGGGACGCCAACGGAAATGTCCTTGAAGACGGCGATTCGGTCACGGTGATCAAGGATCTCAAGGTCAAAGGCTCGTCATCAGTGGTCAAGGTCGGGACAAAGGTCAGGAATATCCGCCTGGTAGATGGCGATCACAATATCGATTGCAGGATCGAGGGTATCGGCGCAATGAAGTTGAAATCGGAGTTTGTCAAAAAAGCATGAGCATCGATCTCGTCGATGTAAACAGGGTTCGCGTTCTGTCGGGCATGAATAAGCGGGAGTGCTCCGAATGGGTAATTTGATCGTTTCTTCTCTGATTCTTGCTTTATTCTGTCTGTCGGGGGCCCCCGAAGCCCTCGCCCTGCGGTGCGGACACGACGTGGTGACCACCGGCGACAGTAAGCTGGAAGTTCTGAAGAAATGCGGTGAACCGATGCTGGAAGAACGCCATTTCGAAGAGTTTCGGAAAGGGGTGGATACGCACGTCGAAAAACGGATCGGTTCCGTAGTGGATGAATGGACTTACAATTTCGGTCCCCATGACTTTCTTTACTTTCTGAAGTTCGCCAACGGCATCCTCATCGATATCGAAACAGGCGATTACGGCTTTGACCCCGATATGGACTCCGGGCTGGACCGCTGCCGGCACGGCCAGTTGCTGGCCGAAGGAGATACCACTGCCGAGGTGCTGAAAAAATGCGGCGAACCGGATCTGGTTGAACGCTGGTATGACGAAACCATCCTGAGGGAGGACCGTACTCTTGAACGGAGGACGACGGTTCCGGTTGAACAGTGGACTTACAATTTCGGCCCGCGTCATTTCATTCACATTCTGAAGTTTCGCAAGGGCCGCCTGGCGGATATCGAAATAGGCGGATACGGTTTCGATCCGGAGAAATGAATACGGCCTCTGCTTCCGATGGAAAGAGTCCCTCGCACCGAATCGACAGTAGCTCTCTTTTTTCCTGCTATCCTTGAGGGAACATCCAGGGCAAGCTGCTCCCGCAGTGCGGGAGGATGAATAAGGAGGTGGAGAATGCCACGGGGAAATCGTTATTTTCTATCCTCTCCGATTTTCATGATCACCCTTCTGGCCCTGTCCGGCCTGTCGTCAGGCCTCCCCCGCACAACGCACGCCGCGGGCGACAGCTTCCTTCAGGGACTGATCGGAGCGGCCAGCTTCGACGAGGACAGCCTGACCTTCCGGGTGCCATCGTCGGAGTTCGCCGACGAGGAGGATCTCTCCTCGATGCCCTACGTCGGTTTTTTCGGCCAGCACTTTTTAGCCGGCGAAGCGACCCAGGTGGGGTTTGAGGGAGGAGCCCTGTTCGGCTGGCGATCCCGCGACTCAACTGTCCTTCTCGGCCAGAACCAGGCGCGCGTCAAGATCGACACCTCCTTCTGGATGCTCGACCTCTCTGCGGGAGTCTGCCTCAACCAGAGGCTGGGTTCGCGCTGGCGGCTTTATCTGGGTGCCGGGCCGGCCATGGTCTTTGCCGAGTACGAGGAGGACGGTGAGGTCAAAGCGGGGGATGCCGCTGACCCCGATACAGCCGCCGCCGCTGCTGGCGAGAGTTTTTCCGAATTCGGCATCGGCGTCTACGGCCGGGCCGGCCTCGAATTCGAGTACTACCCCACTGCTTCCATCGGGATCAGCGTTCGAGGCCTGGCCACCGACATGGAGTTCGACAATGCGGTCGGCTCCTCCGAAGTGAACGGAGTGCAGGGATTCATCACCTTCACCCGCCATTTCAAGGGATACTGAGAAGCAATTGCACGCTTCGACCCGCGCGAGGCTTTTTGACTTCGAGTGCAGAACAGGTGGATTGCCGAACGTGAAAGCGCATGCGTAAGTTGCCAATTTCTGTTGATCATTCATGCTGAATTTCATTTACCTGCGCCATTTCACCGGGTGGAATGATTTTAACCTTTTTCTTTTGGATTAAAAAATCTCCTCTCTTTCCGATTCCTGCGTTGCTGATCTTCGTCTTCAAAACTATATGCATCAGCATCTCCTTCGATTCCATCGTCTCAATCTCTTGACCCTCCCTTCCCTTTCCGCGCACAGCGGGAAGGACTCACCGATCCATGATGGCCTTGTTTTTGCTACTGAGATTTCTCGTGTCCGATCTGCATCGGCCGCAGTTTGTTAACATTCGTCATCAAGGAGGAAGTAAAAAATGAAGAATCTTTTTGGCCTGATTCTTATTGGCAGCCTGGCTCTGGCCGGCTGCGCCCAGAAAACAGTTGTGAACGATCAACCGATCAAGGATGTTGCCGCTGTCGTTGCCGAGCAGGAGGCCCCTGTCGTGACCCAGGAGTCAGCCGAGCCGATCGCCGCTGCACCGGTACAGAAGGCGATGACCGCCGAAAGGATTTTCTTTGATCTTGACTCCTCCTCCCTCACCCCCGAGGGCAAGAAAGCCCTGGAAGGCAATGCCCTGTGGCTGCTGACTCAACAAGAAGTCCGCATCATCATCGAGGGGCATGCTGACGAGCGCGGCTCAGACGCGTACAATCTGGCCCTCGGCGAGAAACGAGCCCAAACCGTTCGTGATTACCTGATGTCTCTTGGGATCGACTCCGAGCGGGTCGCCATTATCAGCTACGGAGAAGAGAAAGCAACCAAGGGAGCAACGAGCAATGTCGCCTGGGCACAGGACCGACGGGCGGAATTCGTCATAAGCAACTAAGCTCCCGATAACGACTGCGCAAGCAAGAGGGAAACCCCGCCGGGGTTTCCCTCAACCTTCCCCATGTCCCTCATTCAAATCAGAGCTTTCCCCTCTTGCTTTGATGGAGCGATTGTTGGGTTCGCAGAGCCCTTCGACCCGGCTATTGGGCGCGGATCGTCCCCTTCATGCCGAGGCTCGGGTGCAGCGGTTTGTCGCAGTGGAAGTGATAGTCGCCCGGTTGGTCGAGGTTCAGTTCGATCGGCACTTTCTGGCCGGCCGGCAGGTGGCGGGAGAGAAGCAGCTCCCCGGCCGGATCGAGAACGGTCAGGTTATGATCCATTCCCGACGTGTTCTCCACTTCCAGCAGCAGCCTGTCTCCGGAATGGGCGAGGATTTCGTTCGGCTCGAAGCTGAAGCTGCTCGCCTCCATTGCAATCCGCTTCTCACCTGTCCCTGCAGGGGCTGAAACGCTCACCTTAGGTCCGGCGCACCCAGCCAGCACCGCAACCAGCGCGACGACCACTCCCGACAGCATCCAGGGTTTCATTTTCATCGTCTCTCTCCTTTGTTCGTCCCTGTTCTCTCCTTCGATCTACCACGAAGTCCATTTCAAGAACGGCATTTGAAGGTCGATCGACCCGGAGATCAGGGCCGAGTTCCCTGGCTTGCCTTGGACCAGGGTCACCGGTGATAGTCGAAATCGGGTCCCTCGAACTCTTTGCACTCTTCATTGGGCCAGGTTTCGTGCTTGCCGTAGATGTGCACCTCGATCCGTCCTTCACTGCAGGAGAGAGCCTTACCGGCATGATGGGATTGGGTGTTCTCCACGAACCGCGATTCTCCTTTCTGGACGGACTTACATAGTTTTTTAAAAGCGGTTTCCTTCATGACTCTTCTCCTTTCCGCCCCATTGAAGATATGTGCTCTTCAATGGGTCATCTCGGGATGTTAAAAACGGGTTCTTTCTTCTCTTCGCAGGCCTTTGAGACCGACACCTCACGCTTACCGCAAAGTCGGTATCAAAATCGTGGCGATCTATCTACCTACCAATATTTTAGCACTGTTCGAAGCGGCGCAATGGAGACCACTCCAGACCACTCCGCACTATTTGCCACCTCCATACTAGAAACCTGCAAGCCAAAACACCAGCCGCGACGACCCGAAGCCGATGCCGCCGCCGAGGATGGCGCCGGCCAGAACGTCGGTGGGATAATGGCAGCCGAGAAAAACCCGGGACAGGCCAATGAGGACAGCCGCGGGCAGGAAGAAGATTTCCGAGCCGGGAAGAATTTCGGCGTAGTTGGCGCAGGCGGCGACGGCGGTCATGGTGTGGCCCGAAGGGAAGGAGAACTTGTCGGGCGGGGCGAGCAGACACGGAAGGTCACGCCAGGCTTCGTAGGGGCGCGGCCGGCCGATGAGGTTCTTGACTGCCATGAACAGGGCGGCGGAAAACGCCATGGCGAGCGCCGCCCCGAGCACCGCCCAGCGGTTCCGGGCCGGGCCGCTGACGAGCAGAACGATGCCGCTCACCCCCCAGAGCGGGCCGTCACCCAGGCGGCTGGCTGCCAAAAACAGGAGAGTCAGCGGGGAGAAGCGGCGCAGGTCGCAGAGATAATGCATGAGAAGGACTTCGCGGGGGGTGATGTGGCGGGTGTAGAAAGCGGCCAACCCCTTGTCCCGCATTTGAATTCCGTTCACCGGCATGATCGCTCTCCTTCTTCGGCGCACAGTGATGTTTCGGCCACGGCACTCATTTCATCTCCTCCTACTGAGGTGAAAACCGACCCGACCCGGCCGGAGAAGCGGGGAAGTGGACCGTGAAGCAGGCTCCGTGCCCCGGGGCGCTGCGCAGAGAGATCTCTCCCCCCAGGTGGCGGGCCAGAGTACGCGCGACATAGAGTCCCAACCCGGACCCCCGGGTGGTGCCGGTCAGGCGCTCGCCGCGGTAAAAGCGGTCGAAAATACGCTCGGCTTCCTCCTCCGAAACTCCCGGTCCCTCATCCTCGATCTCGATATCGCTGCCGCCGTTGCCGGCGGCGAAACGGAGACTGACGACGGTCCCGTTCTCGCTGTATTTGATGGCGTTTTCGAGCAGGCTGGAGAGGATCACCCGGACCGCGCCGGAGTGCAGCTGCAGCGATGGCACGGCGGCCGTCTCGAGCCGAAGGATGATCTGCTTCGCCGCCGCCCGCGGGCGATAGAGTTCGATCATCTCCTCAAGTACAGCGTTCAGCGACACTTTCTCGCGGGGGAGTTCGAACGCTCCTGTCTCGATCTGACGGACCAGCAGAAATCCCTCGGCGAGAGAGCTGAGGTAATCGGCGCTGCGCTGGATCGCCTCCAGGCAATCCAGCGGCGGCACCGACTTTCCGCCACGGACGAGGAGACCGGAAAAGCCGCCGATGATCACCATCTGGTTGCGCAGCTCATGAAACATCAGATCCTGCAAGTCCGCCTGCAGCCCCGCCCCGGCCCGCAGCGCCTCCATCTCGGCCATGAGCGCCGAGCGCTCCCGCCGCTTCTCCAGCAGCTGCCGCACCCGCAGCATCACTTCCCTGACCGCGTAGGGCTTTGCCAGGTAGGCGTCGGCCCCCAGCTCCAGCCCTTTCAAACGGTCGTCGAGGGCGCTCAGGGCTGTCAGCATGACGATCGGCGTCGAGGCCAGTTCGCGGTCATGGTGTCTCCGCAGCAGCCGGCAGACCTCCCAGCCGTCGAGATCCGGAAGCAGGATATCGAGCAGGATCAGATCGGGCCGCTCGGCCCCGATCAGCCGGCAGGCGCTCAAACCGTCGCAGGCGGTCAGAACTTCGTACCCCTCCTTGCGCAGGTTGTATTCGAGCACTTCCGCCAACTCTATTTCGTCTTCGACGATCAGGATTTTTGCCAATGACATCGGGCTCCTCATATCCGCTCGCTATTCACCTTCGGTGGGAAGGGATTCAGTTTTGCTGTCCATCCGAGGCTTTTTTATACCTGTCATGTTGGCCGTTTGTTAGAAAATTGGTGGTATTCTGTTAGAAGAAATACGGAGTGGGAAAATCTACGTACCCATGCGCGTTCTGCCAAACGGTTCCGGCAGTGAAGTAGTCTTCACCCTGTTCCGGATGCCGGAGATGTCGGAGGAGGAGTTTGCCCTCCAAAACACTCAAGGAGAAGCCCCATGATGCGGACCTTTATCGCCACCATGATGATGCTTATGGCCTTTCCTGTCACCGCTCCGGCGGCGGTGCAGGAACAGGAAGTGACATACAGCGCCGACGGAACGGAGTTGAGGGGGCATCTCGCCTTTGACGATTCCGTCGAGGGGAAACGTCCCGGAATCCTGGTGGTCCACGAATGGTGGGGTCTCAACGATTACGCGCGAAAACGCGCAAGCATGCTGGCCGAACTTGGCTACACCGCGCTGGCGGTGGACATGTACGGCGAGGGGAAGACGGCGGCCCATCCTGAGGAAGCGGGGAGCTTCGCCGGTGAATTGCGCAAAAACCTGCCTCTGGCCAAGGAGCGTTTTCTGGCGGCGATGGAGCAGTTGAAGAAGCATCCGACCGTCGATACCGAAAGAATCGCGGCCATCGGCTACTGTTTCGGCGGCGGCTTGGTGCTGGAGATGGCGCGGGCCGGGATCGACCTGGACGGTGTTGTGAGCTTCCACGGCAATCTGACCACGGACAATCCGGCCAGGCCCGGAGAGGTCGAAGCCAGGATACTGGTGCTCAACGGCGCCGAGGACAGGTTCATCACGGCGGAGCAGATTGATCGGTTCAAGGAAGAGATGGCCGTCGCCGGAGTCGATTATCGCTTCATCAGCTATCCGGGGGCCAGACACAGCTTCACCAATCCCCAGGCCGACGAAACCGGCCGAAAATTCGACATGCCGATCGCCTACGACCCCGAAGCCGATAGAAAGTCCTGGCAGGCGATGCAGGAATTTCTTGCCGGGATCTTCCGGTCCGGCAAGCAGCCCGGCGAATAAAAACCGAGACGAGCAAAATTACTTCAGCGTTAAGGAGGACCGAATGATCAATCTGCAAACTCTCCGCACCAGTTGGGCGCCTCGCCTGTTGAGCGTTCTGCGCATGGTAGCGGGATTTCTCTTCATGCAGCACGGCGGCCAGAAGCTGTTCAGCTTTCCGGCGGCGCCGCAAGCCGAGCCCGCCCTCTTCTCGCTGCTTGGCCTGGCGGGGGTGTTGGAGCTTTTCGGCGGTGCGCTCATTCTCATGGGCCTGTTCACCCGCCCTGTCGCCTTCCTGCTGTCGGGGCAGATGGCCTTCGCCTACTTCATGGTGCACGCTCCGAGAGACTTCTGGCCTCTGGTGAACCAGGGAGAGCTGGCGGCGCTGTACTGTTTTCTGTATCTGTACCTCTTCGCCGCCGGTGGAGGTCCCTGGAGCCTGGATCGTCTCAGGAAATAATCGGATATTCCACCGATTCAGAACATACGAAAAAAAGCCCCCGACCGCTTAAGCTGCCGGGGGCTTTTCCCAAAAAGAAGAACTCCTGGGGGATGGGAATTCTTCTTTCCAGGCGACATCTGTCCTGCTTCTCTAAGTCAAACAGGCAGACCTTAAAGCGCCGAGACCGAATTCAGCAGCAGGGTCCCCGCATCCGTGTCCGTACCACCGATCACTTCATAAAGCGCAGGGGCGGAGGAGTAGTCCTCAAATCCGGCCGCAGTGACATGCAGATCGTAGATCCCATCGGGGAGAAGCAGACGGAAGGTCCCATCCTCGGGATTGACCGCACTGGAGGCAACCGGCGCCACTCCCCCTTGCGGTATCGCATGGACCAGGGCGACACTGACGGGTGCAAGGGTTGTTACTCCGTCCTGAATTATTTCGTACACCACCACCTGACCGACCACCGCGCCGTAGGAGAGAAGGAGTTCCTCCGTCTGCACCACGCGGATACCCGTCGGTTTGAACTGCCATTTCTGACTCTCGCCGGACTGCACAACGGCCCGGGAAGGATCGAAGTCAAGGGCCACGGGGATGACCTCCCCTGCCGCAACCTCGAAATGGCCGACGATCTTCAGCCCTGATTCATGACCGCTCGGAGTGTCAAGGGGAATCGGCAGCTGTTCGGGATCATCCGCGAGGATGATGTAGTTGACCGGGGCCAGCGGATCGGCATTCTCCTCCATGATCAGCCTGAGCTGATTGTAGTCGCCCGCCGGGACGAGAGCCTCGCCAAGAAGCTCCTGGTGGAAAACGAGATCGAGAACGTTGACGACCTTGGGCGTTTCGAAGGCGACGATCAGAGGCAGGCCGGCGCCATCGGAATCTTCGCTGCCCGCGGGAACAGCCCGGATCTCTTTTATGGAGACGACCACTTCACTGAAATCGTGGTCGGCGGCATCGGTTATGGAAAGCTGGACCGACCCTGTTTCTTCCCCGCCTCCGTCGTCCGAGGCGCAGGCGCCCAGAAGTAAAATAAACAACCCCATTCCCATGTACATGAACATTGACAAGACTTTTTTCATCTTTGCCTCCTGAAATTCGAGTGAGTAACTCTATGCCCCGTACTTAGCAAGACTGATGCCACACCCCAAATCCTGTATTTCTCGAGCCTGCCTGGATTTTCAAGGCCAAATGACTGTTGCTGCTGCCACATCCGGGCATGTGGATCCCGCCTGGCGTACAGGAGCTAAATCATTGACGCACGACCCTGTTTCAGGGTAATCATAGGGGCAATTTGAAAGATATTCTGACCATCATCTGAAAGGAATCCATCTGATGAATCTGAAAGGCACCCGCACCGAAAAAAACCTCCTCACTGCGTTTGCCGGTGAAAGCCAGGCACGCAACCGCTATACCTATTTCGCCTCCAAAGCAAAAAAAGAAGGCTATGTACAGATGGCGGCCATCTTCGAGGAAACGGCCGACCAGGAGAAGGAGCATGCCAAGCGCCTCTTCAAGTTTCTCGAAGGGGGCGAGGTCGAGATCACGGCCTCCTTTCCCGCCGGCAAGACAGGAACCACGGCCGAGAACCTCCAGGACGCCGCGGCGGGGGAAAACTACGAGCACACCGATATGTACCCCTCCTTTGCCCGCATCGCCAGCGAAGAAGGGCTGCATGAAATCGCCTCGGTCTTCGAATCGATCGCCGTTGCGGAAATGCATCATGAGAAACGCTACCTGGCCCTCCTTGCCAACATCCGGAACGACCGGGTATTCAAACGGGATACTGTGGTGACCTGGCGCTGCCGCAACTGCGGCTATCTGCACGAAGGGACCGAAGCATCACAATCCTGCCCCGCCTGCGCACACCCCCGGGCCCATTTCGAACTTCTCGGTGAAAACTATTGATCGTGTAGATGGAACATCGAAATGGGGAACAGGGGTTTGTTCCCTGTCCCCCATTTCTCTTATTCGTGCCCATTCTTCCATCCCACGCTCCAAGAGGCTCTCATTGACTGTGTTCTACCTGGTTTTACTCATCGCGGCGGCTCTGGCAAATTACGCCTTTGCGTTGGCAATCCTGAAAGAGCTCTCGGCGGCGGGAAAGAACACGTCCTTCTTTGACCTGCGATGGTTCATCTTCAAGAACCTGAAAACATACCGTGAAATCAGCAGGACCAGGTACGGCCGGATCGGCCACCCCTATTACGGCTATCTGGCAACCTTTGCCGTTCTGATGCTTTCGGCGATCCTTCTCCTTGATTCCTTGACGGTCTGAGAGGTGAAGATCGCAGGATGCGAATAGAATTCAATCCTTAAGGGAGTTTTTCCATGAAAGATCTCAGATCGATCAACTTCAATACCCGGATCTGCGCGGTTATCGGCAATCCGGTGGCTCACAGTCTTTCGCCGGCCATACACAATGCGGGCTACGAAGCCCTGGATCTCGATTTCCTCTACATCCCCTGCCAGGTCGAGGACGTCGCAAGCGCTCTGGCCGGGATGCGGGCCTTCCACAATTTCCGCGGCATGAGCGTCACCATTCCGCACAAGATCGAGGCGATGAAATACCTGGATGAAATCGCGGAGGCCGACCGCACCATCGGCTCGATCAATACGATCGTCAAGGAAGGGAACAAGCTGATTGGCCTGGGGACCGACGGACCGGGCGCCTTGAAGGCCCTCGTCGATGCCGGTGTGGTCATGGAGGGCAAAAAGGTCCTGATGCTCGGCTCCGGCGGCGCGGCGCGGGCGATCGCCTTTACCCTCGCACTGAAGACCGGACTGGACGAACTGGCGATACTCGATGTCAACGAGGCCATGCTGCAGGGGCTGGCCGGCGACCTGAAAACCCATACGGAGGCCCGCATCTCCTCGGCGTTGCTGACCGACGCCTCTCTCGCCGCCGCCATGGAAAAAGCAGACCTCATCATCCACTGCACGCCGGTGGGGATGCATCCCAGGGAAGGCGCCTCCCTCGTCCCCGCCGGACTCTTCCGGCCGGGACAGGTCGTCTTCGACATCGTCTATACGCCACTGGAGACCAGGCTGCTGGCCGATGCCCGGGCACGAGGCCTCCAGGTCATCTCCGGCGTCGAGATGTTCATCAACCAGGCGGTGCTGCAGTTCGAGCGATTCACTGGCGCAGACGCCCCGGAAGATGTGATGCGCCGTGTCGTCATGGAGCATCTTAAGTCATGAATATCGTGCTGATCGGTTACCGGGGGACAGGAAAGAGCGAAGTCGGAAAGCTGCTCGCCGCTCGCCTCGGGATGACCCTCGTCGGCATGGACGCGGAAATCGTCCGTTCGGCCGGAATGATCATTCCGGAAATCGTGGAGAAATTCGGCTGGCCGACGTTCCGCGACATGGAATCGGCAGAGGCCCGGAAACTGGCGGGAATGGATGGCCTGGTAATCGACTCCGGCGGCGGAGTGATCGAGCGGCCGGAAAACATGGAGGTTCTTAGGAAAAATGCCCGCGTTTTCTGGCTGAAGGCGTCCGTTGAAACCATCGTCGCCCGGATCGAGGGGGACACCCAGCGACCCGCCCTTACATCCGGAACAACCTTCACCGAAGAGGTGGCCGAAGTTCTCGAACGCAGAGCCCCCCTGTACCGAGGCGCCGCTCACCACGAGATCGAGACGGATGCGCTGAATCCCGAGCAGGTGGCGGACGGAATCATCGAGATCCTGAACCAAACAGGAGCCTGAATCAGGCACGTTGCGTTCCCGCAGGAGAACGGCGGCTCTTGCCGAAAAAGCGCCAGATGATATGTTGGAGGGAAAGGAGCGATACCATGAAGATCGCTTTTACCCTCTCGTACCGAGCCCGCCGTGGCTGAGAAGCCCGTCGAACCGGCACGCATACAGGATCCCGGTGCAGAGGACGAACCCATCCTCCGGACCAGCCACTCGCCCGGATCCATAGCCCTGACCGGTCTGTTCGTTCTCGCGATTTTTTACACCTTCTATTTCGCCCGGATATTTTTCCTTCCCCTTGTTCTGGCCCTTCTCTTAAGCCTTCTACTGTCGCCGGTGGTTGGAGTACTCAGCCGCCTGGGCATCCCGCGCAGGCTCGGCTCAGGCTTGGTGGTTCTTGCCCTCATGGGGCTGTTTTGGGGATCCGTCTACCTGCTGATCGATCCGGCTTCCGCCTGGATCGATAGGGCGCCCGAGACTCTGACGAGAATCGAGTACAAGCTGCGCCAGTTCAAGAGACCTGTCGAGAAGGTGGATCAGGCCACACGCAAGATGGAACAGCTTACCGGAATCAAGGATGGAGAAGAGTCCGAGACCGAAGTTCAGGTGCAAAAGGAGAGTTTTTCGGAAATCTTCTTCGCTGGCACCCGCAAGACACTCGCCGGACTGGTCATGGTAGTGGTCCTCCTCTATTTCCTCCTCGCCTCCGGTGACCTATTCCTTCGCAAGCTGGTCCGGGTTCTGCCTCTACTGGAGAACAAAAAGCGGGCCGTGGAAATCGCCCGCCGTCTCCGGCAGGACATCTCCGTCTATCTCTGGACAATCACCCTCATCAATATCGGACTCGGGATTGCGGAAGGCACGGCCATGCACCTGCTTGGATTGCCGAACCCGATGCTCTGGGGGGTAATGGCGACGGTCCTCAATTTCGTCCCCTACCTCGGGGCCATGGTGGGGATCGCCGTCATTGCCGCCGTCGCCGCCCTCACCTTCGAGACCCCCTCCGAATATTTCCTGCCGCCGCTGGTTTATTTTCTTCTGACCGCCATCGAGGGATATTTTCTGACCCCGATCATCGTCGGCCGACGGCTGACCCTTAATCCGTTCGTGATCCTCCTGGGACTTTTCCTATGGGGATGGATGTGGGGGATTCCCGGGGCCGTGCTGGCGGTCCCCATGCTGGCTTCCTTCAAGATCGTCTGTGATCAACTTCCTCCAATGGCGCCGATAGGGGAGTTTCTGGGCGGCGACGGCACTCATGACGAGAGAATCGGGTCATCCTAGGGAATTTCCTCTCTGATTTACTGACCTCCATGGAAACACCGTCAGAATACAATCGATAATTCATAAGAGGAAAGAGTCTCCTGAGGGAGATGCTCAGGCGAAGCGGGAGACGATTCGGCGGGCCACGGACTGGATGCCGATGCCGGTGGGGCAGGCGGCGTCGCAGCGGCCGCAGAGATAACAGGTGAGATGGCCCCACCGCGTGGGGTCGGCGGCGAGCTTGTGGTGGATGCGCCGGCGGCTGCGCAGGGCCTCTGTGCCCAGGGGGTTGTGGCCGCTCGCCTCGCGCATGAAACCGTCGAGCTGGCAGGAGTCCCACATCCGGGAGCGTTCGGTGCGGTCTCGCCAGCTCCTGTCCTGCACTCCGTAGCAGGTGCAGGTGGGACAGACCAGATTGCAGCCGGTGCAGGCGATGCAGAGATCGCCGATCTCCGCCCAGAAGTCGTCAGGGACCCGGTCGGCGCGGATCAGCTCCGAAGCCTTTTGCAGGATGCGCCGGCTCTCGTCCGAAAGGAGATCGGAGGCTTGCCGCAGCTCTTCCAGGGTGGCGTCGGTGACGGCGCAGTCGATCCCGCCCTCGATCTCCCTTCCCTTCGCCGAGCGGGGGGCGACGATGAAGCGCTCGCCGTCGCAGACCAGCTCCAGATCGCAATTGTCCCCTGCGATTCGCATCATCCTCCCCTCTTCTCCGCAGTATCCTGAAACACCCCCCACCACCGCCCCTTCCCTCAATCGGAAATAGAGGTCGTCGCGATAATGGGCGGCGAAGAAGCGGTCGATGAACTCCAGGCAGTCGAGGTCCTCCGCCGTGAAGCCAAGAACGAAGAGCGGTTTTCCCGGCGCCGCCGGACTCTCGATTGCCCCTTCGGCGGGTGCCGTGAAGATCAGGTCGTGCTGGGGGAAGAAGACGTCCGTCGGCTTGCGCGGCAGGCGGCCGCCGGCGACCGCGAGTTCCCCCTCATCGAGGCGGCCGAGGGCCCTCGTGCCGTCGGCGAGACGGATCGGCGCACGCACGTCATAGCGGTCTTCCAGGGAGCGGAGAATATTTTTCAGCTCTGTCAGGCTCAAGGCTTTCATGACGCTTTTTCCACCCGGGCCGCGCAGACCTTGTACTCGGGGATTCCGGCCTCGGGATCAAGGACGTTGTGGGTGAGGGCGTTGGCGGCTCCTTCCTCGAAATGAAAGGGCATGAAAATGATGCCGGGGAAGACCATTTCGGTCACCCGGGCACGGGCCCGCACCTCGCCGCGCCGGGTGGCGACCGTCACTTCCTCGCGCTCGCGCACGCCCAGCCTTGCCGCATCCTCGGGATGAAGTTCGACGAAGGGGAAACGCTCCTCGCGGTCGAGGAGATGGGTGCGACGGGTCATGGTCCCGGTGTGCCAGTGGAAATAGGTGCGTCCGGTGGTGAGCACCAGGGGGTAGTCGGCATCGGGAAGCTCGGCGGAAGGGGTGTACCCGACCGGCGCGAAGCGTCCCTTGCCGCGGGTACAGGCGTCGACATGCAACACCGGGGTGCCTGGATGGGTGCTCTCCGGGCAGGGCCACTGCAGCCCGAGAGTTTCGATGCGACCATAGTCGATGCCGCCATAGCTAGGAGTGAGGGAGGCGATCTCCGCCATGACCTGAGACGGATCGGCGTACGTCATTCCGGGGCAGCCGATTCGAGCGGCCAGATCGCAGAGGATCTCCCAGTCGGCACGGGCTTCGCCTGGGGGCTCCACGGCCTTGCGCACCCGCTGCACGCGGCGGTCGGTGGAGGTAAAAGTCCCCTCCTTCTCGGCGAAGCAGGCGGCGGGGAGGACGACATCGGCGAGCTCTGCGGTTACGCTCAGGAAGATGTCCTGGACGACGAGGAAATCGAGCCGCCGCAGCGCCCGGCGCACATGGTCCTGGTCCGGATCGGAGAGCATCGGGTTCTCTCCGAGGATGAAGAACCCACTCACCTTCCCTTCCGCGGCGGCGTTCATGGCCGTGGTCGCCATCAGCCCGGGCTTTCCAGGCAGCCCATCCACTCCCCAGGCCTTGGCGAACCTTTCGCCCACGGCGGCATCGGCGACCGGCTGGTAGCCGGTGAAGACGTTGGGAAGCGCCCCCATGTCGCAGGCCCCCTGGACGTTGTTCTGGCCGCGCAGGGGGTTGACCCCGGTGCCGGTCCGGCCGATGTTGCCGGTCAGCAGGGCCAGATTGGAGACGGCCCTGACGTTGTCGACGCCGTGGGTGTGCTGGGTGATCCCCATGGAGTAGACGATCATCCCCTTTTCGGCCGAAGCGAAAAGGCGGGCGGCGGCGACGATCTCTCCAGGGGAGAGGCCGGTAACGGCGGCGGCCGCCTCCGGGGTCCAGGGCTCCACGCTCTTCTTGAGCGCTTCGAACTCCTCGGTCCGGGCGGCGATGAATTCCCGATCCTCCAGCCCTTCCCGCAGAATCACGTGCATCAGGCCGCCCAGCAGGGCGACGTCGGTACCGTTGCGGTGGCGCAGGTGAAGGTCGGCGGAGCGGGCGAGGCGGATGCGGCGGTTGTCGGCGACGATCAGCTTCGTCCCCCCTTGCACCGCCTCCAGAATGCGGGCGCCGATCAGAGGGTGCTGTTCGGTGGTGTTGGAGCCGGTCACAAGGATGACGTCGGCCTCGTCCATGCAGGAGATGGAATTGGTCATCGCCCCCGAGCCGAGGGTGGCAGCGAGTCCCACGACGGTGGAGGCGTGGCAGAGCCGGGCGCAGTGGTCGACGTTGTTGGTGCCGAAGCCGGCCCTCGCCAGCTTCATCATCAGATAGTTCTCCTCATTGGTCGCCTTGGCCGAGGAGAAGAACATCAGCGCATCGGGGCCGTATTTTACCGAGATGTCTTGCAGGCGTTCGGCCGTCAATGCGAGGGCCTCATCCCAGGAGGCAGGCACGAGCCGTCCTTCGCGACGGATCAGCGGGGTTGTCAGGCGATCCGGATGCTGGACGAAGGCGTAAGCGTTCCATCCCTTGACGCAGAGCCGACCGCGGCTGACCGGATGGGTGGCGGAAGGCTCGACCCCGACCAGGCGGCCGGTGTCGTCCGAGAGAAGGTAAAAGGCGCAGCCGGTGCCGCAGTAGGGACAGGTGGTGAGGGTCTTCTTCACAACGCCCCCCTGAGGCCGCTCACCTCGTTCAGCCAGAAGACCGGCCCGTCGAGACAGCAGTAGAGATGCTCGATGGTGCAGTGGCCGCACTTGCCCACGCCGCAGCGCATCTGCCGTTCCAGGGAGACGGCGATCCGGTCTTCGGCAAGCCCCTTCTTCTTCAGCTCCTCGATAACGAAGCGGTACATGACGGGAGGTCCCACGATGGCCGCCACGGTCTTTTCGGGGTCGATCCGAAGGGGCGGAATCAGCCGGGTGACCTGGCCGACGGGGCCGTCATAGCAGGATCCGCCGGGGACGTCGTCGACGGTGGCGGCGCAGGCGTAGCGCTCGGAGGCTTCCCAGTCACGGATCTCATCCTTGAACAGCATGTCTTCGGGGCTCTTGGCCCCGTAAAGGATGGTGATGCGGCCGAAATCGTCAGGGTTGTCCTGGCAGTACTGGATCAGCGAGCGCATCGGCGCCAGGCCGCAGCCCCCCGAGATCAGCAGCAGATCCTTCCCCCCCATCCGCTCCAGATCGAAGGGGCGGCCGAAGGGACCGCGGATGCCGATGACCGCCCCCTCTTTCAGGCGGTGCATCGCCCCCGTCAGGGTTCCGGCCCGGCGGACCCCCAGTTCGAAGGATCCCCTCCGGGTCGGTGAGCTGGCGACCGAGATCGGCGCCTCTCCGAGACCGAGGATGGAGACCTGCACGAACTGACCGGGAACATGACCGAGGTCGGCCCCGCCAGGAAACTCTACCCTGAAGAGCTTTTCCTGAGGAGTCAGCTCGGTGATCGACACGATCCGGCAGTCGACGGGGACGAAGAGAGATCGTGCGGCTGGTTTTGCCGGCGTTGTACTCATACCAGAATGTCCAAATGGATTGGTGGTAACGAATTACCGCTTTAGTCTAACACGGAAGGGATGGATCATTCAAAGACATACTTCAGTTCAAGCTGCAAGGTTCAAGCTGCAAGGCCCGAAGTCCGACCCCTTAAGGTAGAAGCCCTTTGTGACAGTCGGAGCACAACATCTCCTTCCAGGCCTCGCCGATATCCTCGGGGTGTCGGAAGTCCAGGGATTCTCCCATCGGGGCGTATTCCATGCTGCCGGGGGTTCCCTGGCTGCTGATCAGGTGACAGTCATTGCACCCGGAGCGGATCGGTTCACCCTCTTCGGTGGCGAAGCCCTCCGCGTGGCAACGGAAGCAGCCGTTGAAAACAAGATGGCCGATGTGTTCGGGATAGGCGCTCCAGCGGGCCTTCATGTAAGGAAAGATGTTTTCGTTGAAAGCCGCCAGGAAGCCGGCGATCGCCTTTTCGACATCGGCCATGCGCTGCTCGAGAATCTCCGGATGCTCCTGCCGGTAAAAGTTCAGGACCCCTGCGCGCAGGATCTCTTCGGCTTCTTCCCGGCTGGCGAACTCCTGTTCGCAGAGGGGGACCGTCGCCGCCTTTATCCAGGGGAGATCGGCTGGAATGCTCCCGTTGGCCATGGCGTTATCGACGAAGCGGTTGGGGGGAAGATACCGGTGGGAGGGTCGATTGTGACAGTCGATGCAGTCCATGGTGCGCATCTCGCCCGCTTCACCCCCCTCCTGGGCCAGGGCCGGGTTGCGGTATATTTTCACTTCGCCGCTCTCCAGATTTGTATAACGCACCCGGGCGATCTGCTCCCTCTTCTCGTCCAGTGGCAGATATTCGATCTTCACCTGCGGGTTGATGTGCCAGTGGATTCCTTCCTCGAAACCGACGGCCGAATGGGGCGCTCCCACGCGCAGGGTCAGGCCGATGTCCCAGCGGGTATTCTTCTCGTCCGGAAGGTAGTGGGTCTCCGCGCGGTAGGTATAGGCATAGAATTTCTGCGGCCAGTGGCATTGCTCACAGACGGTCCGGGCCGGCCGCAGATTTTCTATGGGGGTGGGAATAGGCCGCGGATAGACATCGGTAAGAACGGCATAGACCTGGTACATTCCGGACAGTTTGCTGCGCACGTACCAGTCCGCCCCGGGCCCGACATGGCAGGCCACGCAGGCAACCCGGGCATGGGCGGACGTCTTATGCGCGACGTGCTCGGGCTCCATCACGGAATGGCAGAGCGTCCCGCAGAAGGCCGTCGACTCGGTATAGTGAAAGGCTTCATAGCTGCCGATGGCCGAAGCGAAGAGCAGGAGGGAGGTCCCGACGAAAAAGATCAAGGCCGCGTTCCGATGTCCCGGGTTGTTAAGGTCGACCTTCGGCCAGCCCGGTTCGGGGGAGAGCCCCTCCCGGTGTTCGCGGCGGATTTTGAGCAGCATCCCAACCGGGATGAGGATCAGGCCCGCGATCATGACGGACGGCAGCAGGATATAGACCACCAGACCGAGATAGGCTGCATGGGCGTCGAAAAATACGGTGACCGCGAAGAGGAAAACGATCATGAAGAGGCTGATCAGGGCGATCACCACCCCCGCCAGGGAGGTCCAGTTTTTGACGGAGGGGGGCAGATGCAGGGGCATGACTGTTCTCCGGAGATAAGTGGGATATATTCAATGGTCTGCTCCAATTATTTGTAACCGCTCCCTCTGGACAGTCAAGGGTCTATTCTGGTAAAAGAAGACTGAATTGATGCGCAATGCAGGATTTCAGGCTTACGACTGAAGGAGCAGGCATGAGTGACAAGCGAACGAAGTGGGACAACCGCTGGAGGGAAAAAGCCGGGCATCCCTGCGAACCGGATGGGTGGCTGCTCAGGGCCAGGGACCTCCTCCCCGGCGGAAAAGCCCTCGATGTCGCCTGCGGCCAGGGCCGAAATGCCCTGTATCTGGCCGAACAGGGGATATCGGTCACCGCCGTCGATCTCTCAGAGGAGGCGCTGGAGCAGCTCAGGAACGAGGCTGCTGTGCGCAACCTCGACATACGGACCTGCCGGGTCGACCTGGAATCGGATCCTCGCCTTCCCGGCGAAGGCTTCGATCTGGTAACCATTTTCTTTTATCTGTATCGGCCTCTTCTGCCCCTGCTTCGCAATGCGGTTCGCCCGGGGGGCATTATGGTGATGCGGTCCTTAAGCAGCGCCGGTCCCTTCCCCGGTGGTCCCGGCAACCCCGATTTCGTGCTGCACCCCGGAGAACTCCTGGAAATTTTTGCCGACTGGGAGATATTGCTGCACGAGGAGGGATTGGAGCCCTCCCGCAGGGGAGGTTCCGTGGCGGGGATCGTGGCCCGACGGCCGCTCTGAATATTCGGAACTGACCAGGACCAAAGGTGGTATCCGCGTTCGTTTGCTCTATACTTAAATAGCCATCCTCGGAATGTATTTGCGAAGGCACGTCTTTCAAGGAGTTTAACGATGCGACGAATTCTTATTTTCTGCACCCTCCTTCTTGCCCTGGGGAGCGCGACCCATGCCGAGCTTCTGGCCCCGGAATCGGCCAAAGTGATCGGCGAGCGGGCTCCGATCTTCTCCCTGGTCAGCGCCCATGGGGATCTGGTCAACTACGACAAGGACTACTACGGCCTTCACCACCTGATCCTCACCTTCTTCCCGGCCGCCTTCACACCTGTCTGAACGGGGGAAATGGAGGGTCATCAGAGGAACCTCTACCTCTATGACCGCTTCAACGCCCGCGTGGCGGGCGTCAGCCATGACGGCGTTCCGACTCTCAGACACTGGTCCGACGATCTGGGCCTGACCTTTCCCCTGCTCTCCAATACCACCGGCTACCTGGGAATGTTCTTCGGTGCCCAGCACAAGGGCACGCCCATGTTCGCGCGCAGGACGGTGATCATTGACATGTGGGGGAAGGTCCGCTACATCAAGGACGGATCGCCCGATTACCGGGAGATCCTGCTGGTTCTCAAAAAGCTGCATGCAGAGGAGGGACGGTCATGATGCGTGCACTGGTCACGACTGCGGCCCTGTTTCTTCTGGCCGGATGCGCCACCTCCGGAGCACCGGCCGACCCCTTTGCGGGGATGCGCACCGGCGAGGGGACGGTGAGGTGGCAGGAGGAATACGAATTCTCCCCGATGCCCGAGCCCTGGCGGCTTCTCGAACTGGATGAGGAGGATTACTCCATCGCCTTTTTTCGGGCCTGCGACCACGGGACGCCGGGAAACTATCCCTGCGAATCGATAGTGGCCTATGCCGAGGAGCCCTTCGGCTACTCGCGGGATCTGAACCAGCGGCAGAAAGAATTCTTCCGCCGCTTTCTGTGGGCCGCCCGGATCGATTTCGATGAGCCACGGGTTCAGCGCGTCCGGGCGCTGGAAGGCGAGGCACTGCAGGCGGACACGATCGGGCACGAGCGGGTCCTTCGGCACAAGGTCCTGGTCCGCGTCGTTTTCGCCCGCCGGGGAGAGCGGGTGGTGGCTTTCTATTTTACTCAGTGGCGTCCCTCCGACAGGGAATTCGACCGGGCTCCAATGGAGGATTTCCACCGGTTCATCGAGTCGTTCGGGTACCTGAAGCCGTCCTTCTATCAGCGCCTGCAGTGAGACGGGAATCCGCTTATTCGCAATACCACTGGTGCTTCTTTTCATCGAAAAGCAGGGTGTAAAACTGCTCGTTATCCCCTTTGACTTTGAAAAAGTGCTTTTTTTCGTCCTCCTGCCAGCTCTCGAAGGTTTCGGTCACCTCGATCGTTTCGCCATCGAGATCAAACTTGCGGGGACTGATCTCTTCGCTTTTTCCCGGAAGAGCATGCATACTGATCCTCTGTCTGGTCATGGTCACACCTCTTTTCAGAAAGCTTGCATTCTCATATATCCATTTTAACATGTGAATAAAAAACAAATTTTAACGGTCTTCAAATTCCGTCCTGAAACATAGAATATTATTCGATCAAGCAGGATTCATTCATGAACACTACCCTTCTCTACATCCTTCTCGCCCTGGCCGCGGGGATCTGCATCCCCACCCAGGCCGGCATCAATGCGCAGCTCAGTCATTTGATCCGCTCACCGACCCTGGCCGCCGGCATTTCCTTCGCTGTCGGCACCGTCTGCCTGGCTGTCTACGTTCTTGCCTCCCGCATTCCCTTCCCTTCGACGGCAGCCCTCAGCGGAGCGCCCTGGTGGATCTGGAGCGGCGGCGCGCTCGGCGCCTTTTTCGTCGCCAGCACCATCTTCCTGGTCCCGAAGCTCGGCGCCACCACCATGCTGGCCCTGGTCCTGGCCGGCCAGATGATCACCTCGCTGGTTCTCGACCACTTAGGCGCCTTCGCGTTCCCGGTTCATCCGATCAGCCTGCCGCGCGTCCTCGGAGTGCTCATGGTCGCCGCAGGGGTCGTCCTGATACAGAAGTATTGACGGAGGTTGAAATGGCTGAATTCCTCGACTCGGAATCCATTCCCTGGCTTCCCGTACGTCCCGAAATCACCCGGGACGTTTCCGGAAAGATTCTTTCGGACGGCCCCGCCAAAGCCGTGCTGACCCGTGTCGCCCCGGGGGGAAGGTTCGCTCCCCATCGAGATCCTTACGCTCACCTCTTCTACATCCTTGAGGGGGAAGGACAGGTTTCGGCCGGAACGGAGGAGCGAGCCGTTGGCCCCGGATCGGTCGTGCGGGTCCCCGCAGGCGAACTTCACGGATACGAAAACACCGGGACGGAAGAAATGATTCTCCTCTCTCTCAATCTGCCGGAGTGATGCTGCAATGACCTTTGCAGCGCCACGACCGTCATGAGGCAGATCTGTCTCTTTTTGGAAGCCATCTCTGCCGCCTGGCTCTAATTTTCCCTATTGCACAAACCTAAGTCCTCATGTTATAAGAACATTTCGACAGCAGCTTCAGCCTTTAATTCGATCTGCTCTGAATAATCTATTATCGCCTCGCGAGGAATTCCCGTGAATTATTTGATGATCTACACGTCCATCTTCTGCTTGGGCGTAAGTGCCGGACTCGTCCTCAGTCACCTCATCGCCTCCCGCGATGTTCTGCCCAATCGCCGTAAGAAAGCCTGGAAAAACAGGTTCTGATTTCTCTCTTCCAGAGAACATCGGCCATCAGAAACTCATCCCAGTCCACCTCACCCCTTCCGCCTGACTGCAGGTCCTTGTCGATCCTTGCCTGAGCTCCGCCGAAAACCGGTCGCATAAACCTTCAGGAACTTCAGGTCCGCCTTTCTGCTGACCCAAGCAGCTTCACGAAGATTAAACCGGAATCCGGTATTTTGCCCTGGTTTCTCTGCGTGAATCTGCGTCATCTGCAGATAACAAAGGTTTTTCTTCCTTCCTTCTCTGCACGGCTTGCGAAACGTGTCCCCGGATATATAAGTGATAGGGGTCGAGCATCAGACAAACCGCCCGCGGGCGAGTTCTGGCTGACGCGATAAATCTATCACGCAGCGGGAAAGGAGCGGACATGGCAAAGATCGCGGTTATTATCGACAATCTGTTCGAGGATTCGGAATATATCGAGCCGGCCAAGGCCTTTCAGGACAAGGGACACCAATTGATTCACGTGGGTCTGGAAGCCGGCAAGACGGTCAAGGGGAAGAAAAAGGGGACCGAGGTCAGGATCGACAAAGCGGTCGGGGATGTTTCCGTAGAGAATTACGACGCCCTGCTGATCCCCGGCGGCTATTCCCCTGATCAGTTGCGGGTCGATGAAAAAGCCGTGCGCTTTGCTGGCGATTTCGTCAAGAGCGGCAAGCCCGTTTTCGCCATATGCCATGCCGGGCAGCTCCTGATCACCGCCCAGGTGCTGAAAGGGCGCCGGTTCACCGGCTACAAATCGATCATCCAGGACATAAAGAATGCCGGAGCCGAATTCGTCGATCAGGAGGTGGTGGTAGACGGCAATCTCGTCAGCAGCCGCAACCCGAACGACATCCCCGCCTTTGTGAAAGAATCGCTGAAAAAATTGTCATAGGAGATGGCGTCGCCATCCTCTGAGTTTTTGCGAAGGCATCATAGGAGGGTGTCGGAAAAAGATGGGGTGTTGCAGTTGCGCTCTCATTGGAAGCTGATATCATTAGCCCGACCTTATGGTCATCGAAGTTCGGGCTAATCAATTTCATCGTCCACAAGGAGGCATGCATGAAGATTTCAAAACACTTATCGGCAGCACTCATCATGGCTATCGGACTGCTCCCAGCGCTATCATGGGCCGAAAACAGAGTCGGCGCTTTAACCCTTTCGCCGATGTATGGTGCAATCGTCATGGAGGGGGATCAGAATATCGATGACGATTGGGGTTACGGTCTGGGTATCGGCTATAACTTCACAAAGGCTTTCGGCCTGGAAGCTGTGGTGAATTACGTCGAAATGGAGGAAGAGGTTACAAATGACGACCTTGATTTCTGGAATTATCGAATCGACGCTCTTTACCATTTCAACCCCGACAACGCCCTTGTTCCTTATGTAGCTCTCGGCGCCGGCGTTTACGACCTTGACAGCGATCAGGAGTTCATGGCCAATTACGGCGTCGGCCTGCTCTATTATGTCGCTGAGGACGTAGCCCTCCGGGCGGATGTACGGCACCTGGCGGCCTTTAACGAGAGCAACCTCGAGAATAACCTGCTCTATACGGCAGGCTTGAAATTTCAGCTCGGCGGGAGAGAGGAAGCCCCTGCTCCGGTAGCGGCAGCCGCCGTTGCAGCCCCTGTCGACAGTGATGGGGACGGCGTAACG
>NZ_KI421412.1:494429-527977 GCF_000472285.1 Desulfuromonas sp. TF | reverse complement strand
AAGCTTTCGCCGCTTTTCCTTTGTCGGAGCCCGAAATCACTTGCCGGGAGGAGTGGATCTGTCTTCTCTATCGGCGGGAGCGCTGATGCGACGCTTCTTTCTTCCCCCCGCCAACATGGCTAATGAAGAAATCACCCTCTCGTCCGAGATTCTGCACCACCTAGGGGCGGTGCTGCGGCTTTCGGCAGGAGAGGAGATCGTGCTTCTGGACGGATTGGGGAACCTGTGCCGCTGCCGCATCGAGTCCCTCGACCGGCGTTCAGGAAAGGCTCGCGTGCTTCACCGGTGGCGCGAGGAGGAGAGCGCCCTTCCCGTCTGTCTGCTGCAGGCCCTCCCCAAGGGCGACAAAATGGATCTCGTTCTGCAGAAAGGGACTGAGCTGGGGGTGTCGATTTTCATCCCGGTGCTGGCCGGACGCAGCATTTCCCGCCCCGGGACCGGAGAGGAAAAGCGCCAGCTCCGCTGGGAGCGCATAGTCCGGGAGGCTGCCCGTCAGTGCCGCCGTCCTTGTCTCCCTCACCTCACCTCACCTCTGCCTCTGCCTCAAGCCCTGTCCGAATGCAATGCCGACCTACGTCTGATGCTCTGGGAAGAAGAGAGCCGCCCCCTTGCCGGGGCGTTGCCCGCTGCTGCGCCTCGGCAGGCAGCCATTCTCGTCGGCCCTGAAGGAGGCTTCTCGTCTCAGGAGGCGGAACTCGCCCGGCGGGCGGGCTTCCTTCCGGTTCGGATCGGACCGCGCATTCTCAGGACTGAAACGGCCGGATTCGCCGTCGCGTCCATCCTGCAGTATCTTTACGGAGATTTGGGACCCTGCTCAAAAGCCCATCCGTGCAAGGAGATGCCATGAAGTGTCCCAAATGCGGATATAACAGCTTCGACCACCTGGAGAGCTGCAAAAAGTGTGGCGAGGATATGGAGACGCACAAGGCCAGGTTCGGCCTGCGCAGCCTGTTCTTCGGCTGCGGGAAGGGCGAGCCGGCCACGCCCCTGACCTCGGTGGAAGAAGCGGAATCGAAAGCTCTGCCCGAGGATGAAGTCGCTCCGGCCGCGGCGACGGACTTCGGATTCGATTTCATGGACAAGCAACTCCCCACCGAAGATCCGCTCAATTCCTCCCTGGAAGAACTGCTCGGCACCGGTCTTAAGGAAAGTCAGGTTTTTTATGTCGAACAAAAGGAACCTTCTCCAGGTTCCTCCGCCATCCCCTCCCCGCTTGAACACTATGATGACGTTCCGGCGGGTGACGCCTCTGATTTCGACGTCACCTGGGAAGAAAAGTCTCTGACCGGAGCCGGAGAAATTTCCGGCGACGAAGGAATGTTCGCATCTGAAACGTTCCCCGGATTTGCGGAGAATGAGGCTTCCGGTCTCGATTTGTCCAGGGCTGCCGTTCCCTTCGGGGCCACCCCCGATACTTACGGCCAGAACTCTGATGCGGCTCCAGGATTATCGGATGAGGAGTTTCCGGAATTCGTTTTCGAGGAGGAACCTGTCGAAACTCAAGACGAATTTCCCCGTATATTCGAGAAGGAAATCGCCGGACAAGACTTTGCCCTGATGGACCAGCCGTCGATGTGGGAAGATTCCGGTGTTTCGACTGGAGGCGTTGCGGGACGGTCAATCCTTTCCGAATCCTTCCCCGCCGCCGAACCGTTTTCTTGGGATGACGCAACCGAAGAACCGTCCGAAGATGGGAACAGTCACCTCGGATCTTCGGCACCGAATCTGGCTGAGCTTTTCCTCAAATCTCTCGACGACGGTGCCGATGACGACGGTGTGACGGCAGCGGTTCCTGCCCTTTTTGCGGACGAGGAACTCTTCGGAAATATTTCGTCGGAAGTGACGCTGGATCTTCCGGAGGGTCTGGAGGAAACAGGGGCCGGAAAATCCGTCGTGCCCGCCCCCCCCTCTCTGAGCTCCCGGCTTGGAGCCGGAATCACGGACCTGGTCATCCTGACCGTGGTCTTCATCCTCTTTCTGATGGCGGGAGAGGTGGCTCTCGACTCCGGCCAGAGCGGAATTTTTTTCCCCTCCCCGGCGAATCTGATCGAACTGGCGACACCCTACTTTCTGGTCCTTTTCGCTGTCTGTTTCGGTTATTTCACCCTCTTTCATTTTTTGATCGGCCAAACACCCGGAAAGATGCTCTTCCGGATACGGGTCGTGGGAGAGGAAGGGGGAGGTTTGATGTTCTCCCAGGCTTTTCTGCGCAGCGTCGGGGGCCTGCTGTCCCTGCTTCCGGCCGGCCTCGGCTATCTTCGCATCGCCTTTGACGGGGAACGGCGAGGCTGGAATGATCGACTGGCGAACAGCCGGGTGGTTCCCGTAACCGGGTGGGAGCGTCTGGAAGAATTAAGTGAAGAGGGTCTGGCGGAGGAGGGATAGATTTAACCCATTCGCAGGCGGATAAAGCTTTCCAGGTTTGGACACTGCAGATAGGGGTTGTTCTCCCGCTCGAAGCCGATGGTGGAAACGGGCCGGGGCCCGTAGTCATGCCCGGGATAGACGCGGGTTTCCGGTGGAAATTCCGCCAGCCGGCGCAGGCTGCGATAGAGTTCTTCGGGGTCGCTGCCGGGGAGATCGGCCCGGCCGACCCGCGTGACGAAGAGGGTGTCGCCGGTGATCAGGGCACCGGGCGGATTCAGGACGATCGAGCCGGGGGTATGCCCGGGGGTGTGGAGGACCTTCACCCTTTCCTCGCTGATGGTAATGAGGGTCCCCTCTGTCAGCGGAATGTCTGCCCCGGGAACGTCGGCTGGGTGAGCGGCGAGTCTGGCGCCGGTAGCCTCGACGATGCGGCCGTTGCCGGCGGTGTGATCGCGGTGGCCGTGGGTGTTGACCAGAATCTCCAGGACGATGTTGCGTTCTGCGGCGGCCGCAAGCAGCTTTTCCGGGGCGAGAGAAGGATCGACGGCGATCCCCCGGCCGCTGGCCGGGCAGTAGACGAGGTAGGAGAAGTTCTCCATCTCGCCGGCGGGAACCTGAACGATTTCCAGGGGCATGGCGATCACCAGAGCTGCTCGGGGGGCTCCTGGTGCCCCACCTTGACGATTTCGCCTTCGACGATGCGGAAGACATCGCCGGTGGCGCGAACAATCCACTCGTCTCCCTCCTCCGGCGGATTGGGAAACTCCCGGCTCCCCAGATAGACATCCTCATTGTCGATAAAACCCCACCATTCCAGGGCTCCGGTCTGCCAGAGCTTGGTCTTGAGATTGAAAGCCAAGGGCATCCTCCTCATTCTAGTGTTTCCTTCATGATACGTTTGCCAGCCGCGCGGGTCAATGCGAGCACATTGTCCCTTGTTCCCCGGTGGAAAGATCGCCTATAATAGCATGTTACCTTCCGATGAGAACAAAGAAAGGTCCGTCGACATGAGATTCACAAAAATGCACGGCGCCGGAAACGACTACGTGTATATTAACGGCTTCAAGGAGACGGTCCCGGATCCTGCCGGCCTGGCGATCGAGCTGAGCAACCGTAATTTCGGCATCGGTTCCGACGGTCTTATCCTTATTCTTCCTTCACGGCTCGCCGACGTGCGCATGCGGATGTTTAATGCAGACGGCAGCGAGGCGGAGATGTGCGGAAACGGCGTCCGCTGCGTGGCCAAATACGCCTGGGATCACGGACTGGTGGATAAAAAGGAGATTTCCGTCGAAACGGCGGCAGGCATCCTCAAACTCCAGCTGTATACAAACGAAGCCGAAAAGGTTGAAAAGGTGCGGGTAAACATGGGACGGCCGAGGCTCACCCGTGGGGAAATCCCCATGACCGGTTCCCCCGACGAGCAGGTGGTGGGGGCGGAACTCCACGTGCTCGACCGAACCTTCCACATTACCGGCATCTCCATGGGCAACCCGCACTGCGTCATCTTCGTCGACAACGTGGCGGAGTTCCCGGTGGAGAAGTACGGTCCGGCCATCGAAACCCATTCCGTATTTCCCAACCGCACCAATGTGGAATTCGTGGAGATCGTCTCGTCAACCGAAGTCAAACAGCGCACGTGGGAGCGGGGGGCTGGAGAGACCCTGGCCTGCGGAACCGGAGCCGCAGCCGTCACCGTGGCGGGGGTTCTGAACGGACATACCGGCCGCCGCCTCCTCAACCGCCTGTGCGGAGGCGATCTGGAAATGGAATGGACGGAGGAAGGAGACATTTACATGACCGGGCCGGCGGTCCAGGTTTTCGAGGGAGAATACCGCCCGCAATGAACTGTCCCATGTGCAGCCGCTGGCAGGATGATGCCGAAATGCGTATCGCGGAGCTGGAGCACTGCTTTATTCTTCTCAACCGCGACCAGTTTTTTCCCGGCTATACCCTGGTTTTCGCCCGGGAGCATGTCACAGAACTATTTCATCTCGATCCGTCCGGACGCCGCGGGGTGATGGAGGAGGTAAGCCGCGTGTCCGCCGCTCTCGATCGCATTTACCGGCCTGCCAAGATGAATTACGAACTGCTCGGCAACATGGTGCCGCACATGCACTGGCACCTAGTGCCGCGGTTCACCTCCGATGTACTGTGGCCCCGGCCGATCTGGAGCGAACCGCACGAGGAGATCCACCTTTCTCCGGAGGAGTACCGGGAGACGATCCGTAAAATTCGTGAGACGCTGGATTTGATAGAATAAAGGGCGGAATGCCGTCCGAATCAGGGCACCTTCGCCGGGGTCGCCCAGGCGGCGCGGGCAGTGCCCCTGCAGGATAATGAACTATGGATGCGATTCTTTTTGATCTTGATAATACGCTTTATGCGCCGGAGCGGGACCTCTTCTCGTTGATCGATAAGCGGATCAACCGTTTCATGGAGGAGGTCGTCGCCATCCGGCCCGCGGAGGTGGACGGGCTGCGCCGGCACTACTGGAAGGCGTACGGCGCCACTCTCCAAGGGCTGATCCGGCATTACGGAGTCGATCCGGAGCACTATCTGGAATATGTCCATGATGTCGATATAGCCGGAAGGCTTCTGCCGGACCTCGACCTTGGCCGCGAACTCTCGGGGCTGGCCGCCCGCCGGTGTATATTCACCAACGGGTCCAGGAGGCATGCCGAGCGGGTGCTTGCCGCTCTCGGACTGGCGGAGCACTTCGAAGAGATCTTCGATATCCGTGTCGCCGCGTATCAGCCCAAACCCTGCCCCGATCCCTACTACGGCGTGCTCGCGGCCCTCGGTCTGAGCGCCGAGCGCTGTATCATGGTGGAGGATTCGCCGGATAATCTGGCAACTGCCAAAGATCTCGGGATGACCACCGTCCTGGTCGGGGCCGGCCCGCCTGCCCCCTTCGTCGACTATCAGGCGCCGACGGCTTTTGCCGCCTGTCGACTGGTGAGTTCCCTGTTCTGAATAGTATAAAGGATTCAAATCATGCAGCAGCCGATAGGCGCTCACATGTCGATCGCCGGAGGGATGCATCTGGCCTTTTCCCGGGGGGAGGAGGTGGGGTGCACCGCCATTCAGGTCTTCACCAAAAATGCCAGCCGATGGCGGGCCAAGGCTCTGGATGTGGTGGAGGCCGAGGCGTTCCGCAAAGCCTGGAAAGAGAGCTCCATCGGTCCGGTCATCGCCCATGACAGCTATCTCATCAATCTGGCCGCTCCGGACGAGGAAAAATGGAAAATGTCCATTGCCGCATTCATCGATGAGATGGAGCGCTGCGCCCTGCTCGGGATTCCTGCCCTAGTCATGCATCCGGGAGCGCACATGGGAGCCGGGGTAGAGTCAGGACTGAAGCGCATCTGCGCAGCGTTTCGCACCATCTTCGCCGAGGCGCCTGGAGAAGTGACGGTTCTGCTGGAAAACACCGCCTCCCAGGGGACCTATCTCGGCGGGCGGTTCGAGCATCTGGCCTCGATCATGGAGGGGGTCCCGGAAGGGCGCTTCGGCGTCTGCTTCGACACCTGCCACGCTTTCGCCGCCGGTTTCGACATCTCCACGGCGGAGGGTTTCGCCGCCACCATGGACGAGTTCGAAAGGGTGGTCGGCGTGGGGCATATCCGCGCCTTCCACGTCAACGACAGCAAAAAGGCCTTGGGCGGCAGGCTCGACCGCCATGAGCATGTCGGCAAGGGATGCATCGGCCGGGAGGGGTTCAGGGCCCTGATGCGGGACGACCGGTTCAACGCGGTTCCCAAGATTCTGGAGACGCCCAAGGGGGAAGGGGACGAATTCGACCGGATGAACCTGGCCGCCCTGCGGCAGCTGGCGGGGGAGCGATAGATGCGCGCCGTTTTGCAGCGGGTTTCCTCGGCCCGAGTCGTCGTCGAAGAGGAGAGTGTCGGAGAAATCGGTCCCGGTCTGGCCGTTCTGCTCGGGGTTGAGGAGGGGGACGAGGAAAACGATGCTCTCTTTCTGGCCGAAAAGACGGCCGGGCTGAGGATCTTCGAAGACGGAGAGGGAAAGATGAATCTCTCGGTGACGGATACCGGCGGTGAAATTCTGGTGGTTTCCCAGTTCACCCTGCTGGCCGACTGCCGCCAGGGGCGCCGGCCCGGTTTCTCCCGGGCGGCCCCGCCCGAAAAGGCCAACGCCCTTTACGAACATTATGTCGATCTCCTGCGGGAGCGGGGCCTGAGGGTGGAGACGGGGACCTTCCAGGCGATGATGGAGGTGTCCCTGGTGAACAGGGGGCCGGTGACGATGCTGCTGGACAGCCGAAAGGTTTTCTGATGACCGAGGAAGAAAAACCGAGCCGTTCAGCTTTGAAGCGGGCAGCCAAGGCCGTCGAGGACCTGGCCCGTCAGATGGTGGATATGCCGGAAGCCGAGTGGAAAAAGCTCCCTGCTTCCCCGGCTCTGCACAGAGAAATCGAACTGGCCCGGGTCACGAAAGGGCACGGATCCCGCAAGCGGCAGACTAAACATCTGGCAGCCCTCCTGCGCCAGATGGATGAGGAGACCGAAGAGCTGCAGGCCTTCTTGTCCGGCCTCGACCAGGTTCATCTCAGAGAACAGCGGGATTTTCACGAGCTCGAAAACCTTCGTGACCGCATCTGCAACCCTGATCTCTCCGAAGCGGCCCTCGACGAGGCCGCATCCGCCATGCCCGGACTCGATCGGGGAGCCATCAGCCGGCTGGCCGGTTCCGTTCATGCTCACGGCGACCGACGAGCCTTCCGCGAGATCTTTCGCCGCCTGAGGGAGGCCAGGGAAAAAACCATTTGCGAATAATGGTTTTATTGTTTTCCTGATGGTCGCGGCAGAAATATGACTGCGTCCGGAGATCTTTTCCTTCTTGATCCTGCCGCCGCAGCGCGGACATCTTTCCTTCTTTCCCGTGCTCACCAGCCTAAAGATTGATGCCGAAGCGGCTGATAACCCACGCATAGAGTAGATACCCGAAAACCATGATGATCATGGCGCCGCAGATGGCGAGCTCGAAGCGGAGCCCCCATCGGATCATCCAGGGGAGAAGGACGAAAAAGAGAAGAGATGGAAGAAGGGCCCAGAATATCTGTTGGGAGAGATCGACGACGAGGAGTTCATTCCCGGTGTCCCGGTAGAGCCACAGCATGGCAAGGATGGAGGTCAGCGGCAGGGAGGCCAGGATGGCGGCCAGGGGAAGGGAGCGTTTGGCCAGTTCGGATACGGCGGCGATCACCACCGCCGTCACTAGCACCTTGATGAGAAAATACATTTTCTCCTCTTTTCAGCGCCGTTCCTGTGTGTTCATCTGAACCCTTTGAGTGCTGAAGGCACCAATCTCATTTTACCCGACAACGCACATGTCGGCAGTACGTCCTCTCTCCTCTCACCTTCAGGATCCAGTTCGCCCGGCATTACCGCATCCCGAGTTTATGAAACAGGATTCCGAGACATTTATTCAGCGGATTGTCTCGATGGAGAGTTTTCACCACAGGCGGCTGCCGGAGGCCCAGATTCTTGAGTTCATCAATGATCTGGCGATTCCTCTCCAGTTTCAGCCCCTTCCGGAAGGTTTTGATGGCGCGGGTTTTCTCTCCGGCCAGAAGGTAGATCCGGCCAAGGTTGAGATAATGCAGCGCCTTGTTCGGCTCCTCCTGCATGGCCGAGAGACACAGGGCGGCCGCCCTGCCGATCTGATGTTGTTCTTTGGCCAGACAGAATGCCAAATATGAGCGGGCGGTTGGGCTGTCATCCAGTTTCACCGCATCCTCGAAGTGGACTATGGCCACCAGGGTGCTCCCTTCATTGAGAGCCTCCATCCCTTTTCTGATCAGGTCTGTCGCTTTGTTACTGGACATGGATCATCCTTTTTGCTGCCGCTTCCGCTGTGGTCAGGCCTCAGTCGAAATGACGCTCCAATTCGGAAATATACGTGTCGCCGAGGGTGTCGGCATGCTGTTTCAGCCATTCGCTGAAAAGGGTGTGTCCAGCGGGCTCTGCAGGTGATGTCAGCAAGTTGCGTGCCAGCCCTTCGATTTCGTCCTCCGTCAGGAGGACGTCTTTGACTCGTCCGCTGAGCATACGGGTGAACTGAAGTATCCGTTTCGGCTTTACCCGCAGGAGGCGGACGTGAGTGCCTATCTCTTTGGCCATGAGACGGACCAGTTGGTCGAAGGCGTAGGTTTCGGGACCCCCGGCATTGAGGCACAAATTTTCCTCGCTCCGGCCGACTCTAACCGCCAGTTCGGCGACATCGTCGACATGGATAGGCTGTAGTTCGCTGCGCCTGGAATCGGGAACAGCGAAGACAGGATAGCGGCGCAGCAGCCAGGCGATATTGTTGAAAAGGATGCTCTCCTTGCCGAAGAGGACGGTGGGGCGGAGAATAGCCCAGGAAAGCCCCGATTCGCGCACGATGCGTTCGGCCCTGCCCTTTGCCCGGAAGTAGCGAAACGTGGAGTTTTCATCGGCGGCAACGGCACTGATATGAATGCAACGGCGCAAGCCGGCCTCGCGGGCCGCCTGAAGGAGGATTTCCGTATTTGCGACGGCCTGTTCGAAGGTAGCCTGCCGATGTTCGAAACGGATCCAGTAGGTATTGTATAGAGTGGTCGCGCCGGACAGACTCTCAGCCAGAGCCTCAGGGTCTCCAAAGTTGTACGGAATCGCCGGCACCGTCTCGCCGAAAGGGTGTTCGCGATCGGAATGGCTGGTGAGGGTTTTCACCTTTTTGCCGGCGGAGAGCAATCGCCGCGCGATGTATTTGCCGGTGAAGCTGTAGGCTCCGGTGACCACATTGAGCTCGTTTTCCGGCATGAACCCTCCTCGTGGGGTAAAATGGATACCAGATGTCAAGCACGCAGCAACACCGCAAGTTTATCCGAAGCGGAGAGAAATGAAACAGAAGCCGAAATCCCCTGTTCTCCCCTCTTCCCACACCGAAACCGCAAGACGCCGGATCATGGCGCTGCTGGAGAATCAGCCGGTCTCCGCCCGGGACATCTCCGGAGCTGTCGGTTTGGCGGAGAAGGAAGTCTACCCTCATCTGGAGCACATCCGGCGCAGCCTTCAACGGGAGAGGCGGCGGCTGATCGTCCTGCCGTCCTCCTGCCTCGGATGTGGTTTTGTCTTCCACAAACGGCAGCGGCTGACAACCCCCGGCAAGTGCCCGGTTTGCCGTAGCGAATCGATTTCCGAGACCTTCTTTTCAATAGGTAGGCCGGTATAAGCGGAGCGTTTCCGGCAACCGGCCAGAACGGCGATGCTTCTTGGCGCGCCGGGAACGGCTGCGCCTTATCCCGGCCTACATGACTACCTGACGACGCCTCTTGAGAGGGTCAAAGGGCGCTGGCATCCAGGGAATCGGCGATTTCCAGTTCGCGCAGCTTGAGCGCGATTCTCCGCCGGACGGAGGTGGGTATTTCCACGTGCAGGCAGATCGCATCGGCTCGCAATTTCCGGGCCTCGATCCGCTGGAGGGCGTTTCCTCCGGCACCCGGAAGCCAGCGGATATTCTCCATGGGCAGATAGGTGCGCTCTTCTCCGGGGAGCAGGCTTTTGACTTCCGTAGAGGGGTTCAGGTCCCGGCCGAGGAGATGCAGTCCCCCCATGACGAAGAAATGGTAGCCATGGTTCGGAGCGTCGCAGAACTGGACATAGATTTCCTCCGACAGGTCGCGCAGCAGGAAAAGCCCGGTGCGCAGTGGGGAGGAGGGGGAGAGATGGAAAATGTCTCCCCTTTTTTCCATTTGCCCCATTTCGGCGCACGGGGGGTAGGGGGGGAAGCCGCCTAGTCCGACCACCAGCCGGGAGTCGTCGGGACGGGTCCCCACGCAGCCATGCATATCGATTATCAGCTCCGGGGAAGGGCGGTCGAGAATGGCGACGTAGCGCCCGAGGCCTTCCTCCAGTTTATAGCAGTAGGGATGGCCACCGCCGTCGACATAGGGATAGATGACGTCGATGTTGCTGGGATTGAGGGGAACGCCCCAGCTCTTCAGTTTTTCCAGATTCTCGTCGGTCAGGGGTTCGCGCCCGGAAAATCCGAGATTGATCAGGGCGGAACCCCCTTTGCCGGTACGGAGGAAGTAGAGCGTCACATCGAGGGAGTGGGGATCGTAGGGACCGTGAGTAGCGGTGAGGAGCGGCTGGCCGGGTCCCCGCCGGTCGCTGCGGCGCAGCAGCAGCACTCCGCCGGCCTGGTCGGGGAGAAAGCGGGCTTCAAAATCCGCAAGACGAGGTGCGCCGGATCTCCAGCCGGTGTCCTCCGCGGGTACGGTGCGGAAGAAGCGATGAAGCACCTGCTGGCGCCAGGTGGCGACGAAGCGGAGCGTCTTTTCAGGGAGGCGGTAGTAAACGGCGTATTGAGGAACGTCGAGGTAGACCTGGATGCCCAGGCGGCGCAGAAGGTCCCGATTGTAATTATTCTGTGTGGTTTCAAGAAGACGAGAGGTGATTTCCTCCATGGCATCGAAATCCCTCTCGGCCGGAGACTCGGCAAGCAGCTCCACCCTCTTGAGATGACGATAATCCTCGCGGCCGATTTCCACCTCCAATCGGTTGAGGTGCCGGCGGAAGGGAGCGGAATAATCGACAGTAAATCTGCTTTTGAAGAGTTTGGGAATACTCAGGGATTTGTAATTCATGGAATTCTCCCTTTTGGGGATATTTTAATCATAACCTCTGATCGAATCGGGAACAATCCCCCGGCGGTAGATTGGATGGAAAATGCGGGTTCACTACGACGTTAAATCGGGGTTTTACGACTATAAACAGTTGCCATGGGTTGTTAAAAGATGTTATTTTTGCCCGATCGGAACCCCTCTCCAGTCGATGTGGCCAAGTTCATCGAATCCACACTGAGCGCAGGGGCAGAAGGTCGTCTCCCGGAAATCCCTCAGGTGAGAGACCGATCCTTCCGTTGGTTTAACTTTCGAAGGCTCCTAAATAGAAAAAGGTGCTGCGATGTTCAAATCTTTAAAGTTGCGTTGGAAGATTCTTCTGGCACTCGTCACCCTTTCCGTTCTTCCTCTGTTCAGTACCCTCTATGTTCTCTCCGGTCTCACCCTGAAGGAGGTTGAAAGGAGCATGGATGCCCGGTTCCACCAGGTGGCAAATTTTGCCGAAAGGAGTACTGTCTATTCCCAGCGCGAAGTCGTCAACTATATCAAACTGATGAGTCGTAACGCCGATATGGTCAACGCAGTCTATTACGCATCTCTCACCAATGATTTTCTGCAGCTCGAAGAGGTCATTCGGGATAGTCAGGAAATATTCAACTTTGACCTTCTCGAGGTACTGGACAAGGAGGGAAATGCCCTTTTGCGCATTCCGGCAGAGGAGAAACCTGCAGGGAACGCAAGCGGTCGAGAGCATCCCGTCATCGCCGCCGTCTTGGAAGGCGAGGCGTTAAGCTCCGTCGAGCCCTTCGACGGCCGCCTGGCCATTGTCGCAGCCTCTCCGGTGCGACTGCAGCAGGAACAGATTGGCTATCTTCTGGGGGTTTCTTTTCTCAACGACGCCTTCGCCACCCGCATCAAATCCCTGAGCGGAGCGGAGGTAGCATTTTTCGATGAATCAGGAATTATCGCCGCCTCTCACCAGGAACTGAAGGGGCTCCTCCCGTCTGAATATCAGAAAGGGGAATCAGAGATCCGCCTGGAGGGCAAGCCCCATATCCTTTTCACCAAGAACCTGGGGGTAGCCCAGCGCGGTGTTCTGCTGGCATTGGATCTGTCTGATGTCGTGGCCGCCCGGCAGCATATACGAGAAGTCATGTTTATCGCGCTCGTGGTGGCCGTCGGCCTGGCCGTACTGGTCAGTCTCGCCATTTCCCGTGGCGCCGTCCGGCCTCTGGTACAGGTGACCGAGAACCTCAAGGAGATTTCCGAAGGAGGAGGGGATCTGACCCGGACGCTGGTGATTCACTCCCGGGATGAAGTGGGAGAGCTGGCGGGGAGTTTCAACCGGTTTGTGGGACGGCTCCGGGAGATGGTCAGCCGCACCCGTTCGGTTTCGGTCGACTTGGCCGAAGCCACCGAAAAGATTCGCCACTCCGCCCGCGAAGTAAGTGAAGGCGCGGCTCAGCAGTCTCATTCCCTCGAACAGTCCCACTTGGCCATCCAGGGGATTGAGGAAGCCGTCTCGGGAATCGCCGAGAGCACGGGCTATCTCGTTGATTCAGCGGAGGAGAGCTCTTCGGCCACCCTGGAACTGGGTGCCACGATAGAACAGATCGCCTCGCAGATGGAGAAGCTCTTCTTTACAGTGGAGGAGGTTTCCAGCTCCATAAACGAAATGTCGGTGGCCAGTCAGCAGATTGCCGACAATGTGGAAATTCTTTCCTCCTCGACCGAAGTGACCGCTTCTTCGATTACCGAACTGGATGCCTCCATTAAGGAAATCGAAGAGAATGCCGAAAAGACCAACCGGCTCTCGGAAGAGGCGGCCCAGGATGCGCAACGGGGCAAGGAGGCGGTGGATGAAACCATCGAGGGAATCGGGGCTGTTCGTGAAATGGTGGACAAGGCCAGCGCTACCATTCAGGAACTGGGGAATCAGTCCAGCGCCATCGGCAAGATCCTAACAGTGATTGATGACGTGGCCGACCAGACCAGCCTCCTGGCCCTTAATGCCGCCATCATCGCAGCCCAGGCCGGCGAACATGGAAAGGGATTTGCCGTTGTGGCTGACGAAATCCGCGAACTCGCCGACAGAACCGCTGTATCGACCAAGGAAATTGCAACGATCATAGGCAACTTGCAGTCCGGAACGAAGGAAGCGGTCAAGGCGATGACGGTCGGCAGCGAGCGTGTTCACCTGGAGGTGGCCCGTTCCAGGGTGGCCGGCACCGCTCTGGATAAGATCCGCAGCAGCACCCTGACTGCGACTGAGCAGGTGCGAGGCATTGTAAGGGCCACCCAGGAGCAGTCCCGGGGGAGCCGCCAGATCACTAATTCAATTAACGAGGTCGCCGCCATGCTGGGGCAGATCGCTACCGCGATCAAGCAGCAGAGTGACGGCACCCAGCACCTCGCCAGAGCCGCCGAGTCCATGAAGGAAATCGCTTCACAAGGCAAACTCAGCACAGCAGAGCAGGCAAAGGGGAGCCGGCAGATCAATGCCAGCATGGAAAAAATCCGCACCATGATCGAGCGCATCGACGCCGCCACCCGGGAGCAGACCGAACGCAGTCGTCAGGTGGTGGAAGCGGTTTCCAACGTTCGCAGCATTTCTGAGAACAATGCGGCCCGTACCGCCGAACTCGATCAGGTGGTGGAGATCCTCGTCAGGCAAACGTCGGCTCTGGAAGGCGAGGTGGGCGCATTCAAGATATGAATAGCGCCACCATGACCGTCACCATTCTCGGATCCGGGACCAGTACAGGCGTTCCGGTCGTCGCATGTCCCTGCGCCGTATGTACATCGCACGATCCGCGGAATTCGCGGACCCGTTGCAGCGCCCTGATCTCTCATGGGGGCAGAAATATTCTCATCGACACGACCACTGATCTGCGGCAGCAGTCCCTGCGAGAGAAGATCAAACGTATCGACGCGGTTCTCTATACCCACACCCATGCCGACCATGTCCACGGCATCGACGATCTGCGACCTTTCAACTTCGTCGCGGGCCGGGCGATTCCCATTTACGGTTCCGCAGAGACGATTGCATCCATCCGGAGAAATTTCAGCTATATTTTCAGTGAGGAAGCCGAGGAGGGATACCGCCCACGGCTGGATCCCCGACAGATCAGCGGCCCTTTTGAATTGTTCGGCCTATCGGTGGAACCGCTCCCCCTGCATCACGGCAGCGGCAGTTCTCTGGGCTTTCGGATCGGCCCCTTCGCTTATCTGACCGACTGCAGCGCCATTCCGGAGGCGTCGCAACGGCGGCTGCAGGATCTTGAAGTTCTTGTGATCGACGGTCTGCGTTTTCGACCCCATTCGACTCACTTCAATATCCCACAGGCGATCGAGATGTCCGCCCGCCTGCGCGCCGGACGAACCCTGCTGACCCACCTGAGCCACGAGGTGGAACATGCCGATTGCAACAAAACGCTGCCGGGCGGGGTGGAACTGGCTTTCGACGGTCAACAGGTTGAGCTGTGTCTGAATCGAGGAGATCAGGCGCGCATTTAGGCGGCGGTTTTCACCGGTTTCCCGAATCGTTTCGGAACAAATCTCATGCATCAGGAAATTCGCCTCCACGGGCACATCAACGACACCATCGAATACTTCGCCACGGCCGCGGCCAGGGACGCTTACCGGTGTTATTTTTACGAGACCAAGGGCTTCGATCTGCGCTTCTTCTCGCCGGGAAACGAATTCGTGCTGGGGGAGGAAGGAATAAGCCACCGGGGTAACGGCGGCTCTTTCTGCGAATATATGTTCGGGGTTGATCTGCCCCTGGCCGATCTGGCCAAAGGCGATGTGCGCAACCGCCTGGTCCTGTACGGGGCCACTTTCCGGGAAGACGGCAGTCTTTCCTTCAGCGGCCGCACCGAAGGCAGCCAGAGTTACGAAAAGATGTTTTTCGAAGGGAATGCCGTCTGCAATTATTTCTTTTTTCTGACCGGGTCGGTTGCCGGAACCCTTCCGGAGCAGCAGGAAGGACTTCTGCGGCTTCTGGGCAAGCTTCTGAAACGAAGTCCCGGAGTAAGCGAAGAGGATGATGCGGATCTAGTCGATGAAATACTCGGGCTTTTGGGCCATAAGAGCTCCCTGTATCTCATAAAACTGATTCACAAGAAGCATAAAATCTACCATGACGCCTTCAATGATCTCTATCAGCGGAATAAGTCCATTCCCGAAGAAGAATTCGGAAAGCTGCAGCATCTGGCGGAAAGCCTCGGCATCGACGAATACCAGCAGGAGCGAATTCGCATCAATGTGATGTACAAGCATCCCGACAATCGGCGGATTGTCGACGAATACAAAAACATCCTTATCGACTGCAACCTCAAGGGGTCCATCAATCAGCTCGAAAACGCCCGCCTGACCCGCCTGAAAACCCTTTCCGTGCGCAACAAGATTCCCTCCGCCCTCTTCTACACCCTGGATGAGATGCTCAAACACGACAATCTCGTCGATCTGTGGGACCAGGATTATATTGCCGAAACCCGACAGATCCTGGAGGGGTTGTTCCTCCATTCACAGCAGATCGACGCCGGCATCGACCGGGAGGACATGATCAAATTGCTTAGGGCCAAGCGGCGCGCCAGTGAGAACCGCGATCATACCTTCGAGCAGATTCTCCTCGAAACAGGCAAGGCCTGTGACGAGAAGATTCGGGACGGCGCCGACCTTACCCTCCTCGAAAGCTTCTCCGCCATCATTACCTACTTCGATCGTTACGACAATGCCTCGGCGGGGATCAATCAACTGGCCTTCATGGAGAACGTTCGTTTTTCCGAAGAGTTGATCCGCAGTCTTCTCGGAAATCGGAAGGCCTTTGCCGAACTCTCCGGCGGTCTGTTCAAGGAACTCTTCTTCACCGGAATTCTTGAAAACAAATACCTGGGTCAGTTCGGACGCAAAAAAGTGCTTTGCCTCGAGGAAGGGTTGAACGGAATCGAAGACGGCAGGATGACGGTGCAGGGTCTGCTGCGGCAGTTGAAGGAAATCGACCGTCAGGAGCGCCTAGCCGTTACCCTCCGCAACCATGTCAAGGACAGGATCCGCAACTTTTACTCCCGATACAATACCCGGGCCGAACAGGATGCCCTGCGCACCGAGATCACCGACGAACTGCGCGCTAAAGGTTTGCTGGAGGGCGATATCCCTATGGAGCTGTTCCGCAACGTGGTGGTGAACATCAAAAAAGAAGCCATCTACCTGCACAACCTGCTGCCGCGGATCATTGCCGACCGGGATACGGTCCTGCGAGAAGACTTCCTCGACAACAGCGGCCTGGACCGTTTTTACGTCGAGGAGCTGGAGCGGGAGTATTTCGAGCTCAACGATCTGCCGATGGAGAACCTCTACCAGATCCGCAAGGGATTCTCCACAGCGTAGGGGCGGGTTCGAGACCCGCCCCTTCTTGCCTTCCTTCCAAATTCCGCTATACTTTCCGGCAACTTATGTGCAGCGAGGCGCCATGAAGTACCCGGATCTTCAGGAAATCCGCAATATCGGCATCATTTCCCATATCGACGCCGGGAAAACCACGGTTTCGGAGCGTATCCTCTTCTACACCGGGGAAATCCATAAGATGGGCGAAGTCCACGACGGCTCCGCCACCATGGACTGGATGGACCAGGAACAGGAGCGCGGGATCACCATCACGGCCACGAGCACCACCTGCCGCTGGCGCAGCTGCACGATCAATCTCATCGACACCCCCGGGCACATCGACTTCACCATCGAGGTGGAACGCTCGCTTCGCGTCCTCGACGGGGCGGTGGCCATCTTCAGCGCCGTGGAAGGAGTGCAGCCGCAGACGGAATCGGTCTGGCGCCAGGCCGACCGCTACCGGGTGCCGCGGGTCTGTCTGATCAACAAGCTCGACCGGGTCGGCGCCGACTGTGAGTCGGTGCTGACCCAGATGGCGGACCGGCTTGGAGCCAGGCCCGTTCTGCTTCAGCTCCCGGTGGGCCTGGAAGGGGAATTCTCGGGGGTTATCGACCTTCTGTCCGAACAGCTCCTCACCTTCGACGAGACGGACCAGGGCCGTACCGTATCCGCCGGTCCCGTTCCCGAGGGGCGCCTCGAGGAAGTGCATGCCGCTCGGGAAAGGATCGTCGAGGCGGCGGCTGACTTCGACGATGCTATTCTCGCCGATTTTCTGGATGGCCGGGAAGTGGGGCCGGAAAGGCTGATGGCCGCTCTGCGCCGTGGGACCCTGGCCTGCCGGCTTTTTCCGGTTCTGCTCGGATCGGCGCTGCGCAACAAGGGAATCCAGCCCCTTCTCGATGCCGTCGGCGCCTATCTTCCTTCACCCCTGGAAACCCCGCCCGTCTCCGCACGTCATCCCGAGGACGGCGAACCTGCCGAACTCCTCGCCTGCGATCCCCAGGGACCTCTATGCGCTCTCGCCTTCAAGGTCCTCTCCGACGAGGGACGCAAACTGACTTACCTGCGACTCTACTCGGGATCGCTGCGAGTGGGGCAGGAAGTTTGCAATGCCGGCCGCGGCAGCATGGAAAAGGTCGCCAGGCTCTTTCGCATGCACGCACATAAACGCGAGCGCCTTGATTCGGCCCGGGCAGGGGACATCGTCGCCGTAACCGGACTCAAAGGAGCTCTTACCGGGGATACGCTGTGCGACCCCGCTCATCTCCTGATTCTGGAGGGGTTAGCCGTCCCCGAGCCGGTCGTTTCCCTGGCGGTCGAACCCCGCGGGGTTGACGACCGGGAAAAACTTCTCCCCTCGTTGGAGAAACTGCAATGGGAAGATCCGACCTTCAGAGTCCGGGAGGATGAGGATACGGGCCAGACGATTCTGACCGGCATGGGGGAGCTGCACCTTGAGGTGATAACGACGCGCCTGGGGCGGGAATTCGGGGTACGAGTCCAGACCGGGCGGCCGCAGGTGGTCTATCGCGAAACCCTGGGAAGACAGATAGAGCGGAGGGAAGTTTTCCACAGAGAAGCGGAGGGACGCATTCAGGGCGGCGAGGTGCTGCTTCGGCTCACTCCCCTGGCCCGCGGGAAAGGCCTGCAGATCATCCTTCCCGAGGCGGAGGGATTCACCTTGCCCGCCGAACTCAGGGAAAACCTTCGCCGAAGTCTGGAGCAGGCCTGCGCCGCAGGGGTAAGAGCGGGATATCCTCTCACTGATCTGCAGGTGGAGGTCCTGGAGGCTCCCTTCGAAGCCGGCATAACGACCGACCTGGGATTGAGGGCCGCCGCCCAGCGCGGCCTGGCCATGGCCGCGCGGGAGGCCTCTCCTACCCTGCTGGAACCGGTCATGGCCCTGGAGGTGACCGTCCCCTCAGAGCACGCCGGCAAGGTTCTGGGCACTCTGCAGCAGAAGCGAGGGCGCGTGGAAGGGATGCTGTCGCGCAGCGACATCGAGGTGATCCGGGCCAGCGTCCCGCTGTCGGAGATGTTCGGATACATGACCGAACTGCGCAGCGCCACCCGAGGGCGCGGCACCTTCACCATGGAGTTTTCCCACTTCGATCAGGCACCGGAGGAGACGCTGCGGCGCTTCGGCCTGCTCTAGGAAAGTGATTTCATGCAACGACGCAACGCGACAGAAGAATGTAGGCTGGAATAAGCGAAGCGTTTCCGGCAATCGACAGAACAGCAATCACCGGCCATCCCGCCTTCTCCTGATTCGGTTATTCCACTTCGGCATCAGCTGCTGTCAAGGGGCTGCGCACGCCGAGCAGTCCCTTGACAAGTCGAGATCCTTGACCCTGAGGTTCAGGCATTCGCTCGCGTCTGAGATAGCTACCTCTTATTTGAAAACAAAAATCAGCAGCTAACCCCTGTATGCAGCGGGTGGGGATTCGTGGATTAAAGAAATCTATTGCTCAAGTCGCATAATTATGGCGGCATTGAGTGGTCAAGGACCTGCTTACCAGCGCGCCGGTCCATACGCGCGGCATCAAGGTGCGGCTCACGGACGGCCATGTCGGCCGGGTCAGGGTCATCGGATCGCCGGAGTAAAAAAGGGGGCGCCTTCACCGGCGCCCCCTTTCACATTACAACGTCAGCGCACCACGGGAGCGCCCGTCTTCGCCTTCATGGCGTCCTGCAGCGTCTTGATCCCCTCCTTGGCGGCCGCTTCCGAGGCGGCCAGGCTCTCCCTCGCCAGGGACGGATTATGCCAGCCGTCGCTGTTCTCAGCCGTCCACCATTCCCAGAGCACGTGGGCGATCTCGTGCTGCTTGCGGGCGGCGGCGAGCGCTTCCTCGGGCACCCCCTGGCGGGCGGCCTCCTCGAAGGTGTCGATCAGCAGCTCCAGGTGGTACTCGGCCTTGCGCATCTTGCCGCGGGTATAGTTCTGCACCGCATCGACCTGGTAGAGGGCTTCCTCCGCAGTGGATTCAGGGTGGCAGCGCAGGCAGACCTGCTCGATCCGCTCCCGCGGTCCGACCATCAGGTGGGAGGTGAAGGTTTCCCCCGCCCCGTTCTTCGCCGGGACCATGTGGCAGTCGATGCATTTCACTCCGGCCCGCTCGTGCACGCTCCCCCAGAACGTTTCGAATTCCGGATGCTGGAGCTTGACCAGGCGGGCGCCGGTCACCGCGTGCCGGAAGTCGCGGAAACCGATCGTGTCGTACTGCTCCAGAATGTCCAGGGCGTTGCGCCAGGGAAAATGGTTGGTGCGGCGGTCATCGAAGCCTATCTTCTCCCCTTCCGGCGTGATGCCGGGATTGCAGCTGTATTCCACATGGCACTGCCCGCAGACCAGGCCGGCGCCGCCCTCGTTGATCAGTCCGATTCGCCGGAAGTCGCGGAAAGTGACCACCTCGACGGCATTCTTCTGGGGATCGGGGGCGTAAGGATTGATGCCTTCGCGGCTGACCGCCTCGATCAGGGCGTCGCGGACGATGCGGGAACGTGCGGCGTGCGGGTCATGACAATGGATGCAGCCCATCACGTTCTGGACATCCTTGACCATGGCATCGACGTCGGAGGTCCGGTCCCACTTCGCGCCGGGGTCCTTGTCTCCCAGGAATTTCCACTTCAGGATCAGGTCGGAGGTCTTGCACTGCAGACAGACGGGATTCCCGGCCTTGGTCGTCGCCGGAAGCGTCCGGCCGGTGTCCTCCACCACGTCCCAGACCTTTCCAGGTCGGGTTACCCCCCACCGCTCCTTGAACTGGTAGCGGCCTGCGGAAAAGCGGTCCACGACCAGCATGTCCGCCACCATGAAGGGATGGGAGCGCGGCTCGTTGTGTTCGACGGTGAATCCGTGCGGGGCCAGCAGCTTGTCCTGCTGCGGCGAGCGCCCTTCCGGAACCCCTTTTTCCTGGCGCGCCGGAGAATTCCAGTTGACCTGGAAGAACGTCTCGTACTGATTCTGATGGCACGCGCCGCAGACCTCCGGATTCAGATCGGTCCGGGGTTTCTCCTGCGGGTTCTTCAGGTGCGCCGGCATCCCGGCATGACAGGTGTCGCAGCCGAGATCGACATGGCTGGAGCCCTTCCAGAGTGTCTGCACCTCTTCGTGGCAGCCGAAGCAGCCGGCCGCATCCACCTTCTCCCCATTCGGCGCCTGGGCTGCCGAAAGCGCTGCCATGCTCACCAGGGCCGCACCCGTCAGGAGCGGCAGCATCCCCTTCCACCATCCTCGCATGTCCACCTCCCGTGATTGCTGTAAGCTGTAAAGCTAAATAATTTTCATGTTAGCAGCCTCTCCCGCCAATGCAATCGGGTGAATCCAAAATAGAAGAAAGGGACTTGACCTCCTTCCGCTCTTCTATATGTTTTATTCGGGGGCGAAAGAAGATGACCCCGGGTTGTAAATCATTCCCTGTCATAGAGGAGCGTTTCCATGGTGCAGAAGCCGAGCGGAAAAGAAGAAGAATACTTTGCCAGAGAGGCGTACGAGAAGCAGAGAAGAATCCATGAGGAGAGGCATAAAGCCCTTGCCGAGGAGGAGAAGAAGCGGCTCAGGGAACTTCATTTTATGAGATGTCCCAAGTGCGGGATGGAACTCGTTGAAATCGACTACAGGACGATCAAGGTCGATAAATGTACCGAATGCGCAGGGGTCTGGCTGGATGCCGGAGAACTCGAGGAGGTCTCGACCCTCGAAAAGGCGGGATTCGAAAGGCTCCTGAGCGTATTCAGGAAGTAGCCGCCGAGACGCCGCCAGCTTTTGCTGCGTACCACGGAAGACAGGAAAATCCACCCGGGGAGAGGGACTTATGGTTTATCCATGGCTGGCAGCCATGGGAAGGTCGTTTCAGGGTGTCGCAGACAGAGTCGCCGCGATGGCCGCGATCTCCTGTTGGGTCAGGTTAATATCGCTCATGGAAAAGTTGGTGGCGATCTGAAAGTTGATTTCGTCCGCGGTCGTGTTGGTAACGTTCGGCCCTACCGATCCGCGGCCCAGGCCATTGCCGCGATGACAGTGGCCGCAATTGGTCTCGAAGAGCGCCGCGCCGTCGAGAGGGATGCCGCACTCTCCTGGAGCAATGGGGACGACCGGCTCGACGCGCTCGGCGAGGGTGTCGTTCAGATCCTCGAAAAAGCGAAGATCACCTCCGGCGACGTTATCGATCTGGAACGATGAGTTGCCGGCAGCGTTGGCGTTGTTGACCAGCTCCAGGCAAAGGGCCGCGCCAGGGGAGGCCGTCGACGCGTGAAAGTCGAAAACCGCTCCGCTTCCGGTCAGATTGCCGTTGGCGGCAAAGGCGTGCAACTGGGCGGTGGCGGCAGCCAGAAGACCGATGGCCTCGCCGCTGCTGGCCGAGATGGAATTGCGGGAGAGGAGGGTGGTGACACCGGCGCCGCCCAGACTGTCGATACGGATTCCCTTGTCCGCAGCGGCGAGGCCGGCGGTGGCTATGGTATTGGTCAGGATGTTCAGCGTCACCTCGGTGCCGGCACCGTCGAGATTGCATGCAATCCCGTTGCGAACCGCGCTGGTTATAGTGTTGCGGCTTATGGTCACCCTGGCGACAACAGGTGTTGCAGGCACCATGTCCCCGGTCCGGTCCTCATTGTTGGCCACCTTGATGGCCGTGCCCGGCGAACCGCTGATCGTGTTGCGGGTCACCAGGTTTTCGCCGGTGACGTGGAGCAGCCGTATCCCTTCGCTGCCGTTGTCGGGATCGAAATTCCGAATGATATTGTCGTGCAGGCTGTATCCGCCGCCCCCCATGGCTAGAATGCCTTCGTTGAAGGCCGGCTGGAGGATGAAGCCAGCAACCTCGTTGTTTGAGGCGAGCGTGACGACAGGCGAGTCGCCGACTGCTGCCAGTGCGGCGTTGGATATAAGAGATTCGGGCACCGGATCGACGATGGGCACGCCGTTTACTCGCAATCCCACCCCTTCGCCGAGCAGTCGCTGACCGTTTTTCAGGGTGATGCCGGTGTCCTGACCGGTGTCCGTCTGATCGCCGGCAAACACGAAGAGGATGTCGTTCTCGTCCGCGGCGGCTTCGGCTTGTGCCAGGGTTAGAAAGGGAGACAACTGAGTCCCTTGGTTGGCTCCGGCATCATTGTTCCGCACGTACCAGATGCGCTCTTCAAGCGTGATTGTCGCCGTGACCGCACCACCGCTGGTGGTGTAGCTGAAAGTGTCGTCCGCGTTCTGGAGGCCGACCGGAGGATCGTAGACGAAGGCTCCGGTGGCCAGATTGACGGTGACGGCCCCTCCTTGGCCGGTGACGCTTGAGGCCGTGGAGATGGTGGTGCCGGGCGGGTCGTTGGCGAGCAAGCCGTCGGATGCGGTGACGTTGAGGCGGGTGTTGCCGGTCCAGGTGAAGCGGTCAGCCCGTGGCGCGGGCACGGTGCTGCCGTCCCCGCCACCACCTCCGCACGCGGTCAAGGCAACCAGGAGGACAAGAGACAGGGCGACAGGAGATAGGACCGCCATCGAGGACTTCAGCGCTGGGTGCATTCCTTCCCCTTTCCTGAAATGGGTGCGGGGGGATAGGAACATCCCCCCGCGGTTTACATGTGTGATTTTTCTAAAGAGCGGGTTCGTTGATGACGATGGGGATCCGGGCGGTCACCAGGAGCGGCTCGACTCCCTGAATGTTCGGACCTTTGGCGGAGAAGAATTTCACCTCGGCAAAGCTGTTGATGGGCGAGGAGGAGCGGATCAAGGCATCGAAACGGCGTGCCGTGCTCATGTGGTAGGGCGTTCCGGCCTTGAGCTCGAAGGCGTGGTTGTAGCGTGCGAAGGGAGGAACCCCCAATGCACGCCCGTCGAAGGCGATGATCACTACGTCGACCGGGAAGGTGACCTCGATGCGGTTGTAGGCCGCATTCAGGACCCGGATCAGGACCACCTGGTCGACCTCGGCGTTCACGTCCACCTGCATCCCGGCCACGCCGCTGTTCAGGACGGCAGGAACGACGTTGCCGGAAGGAATGGATGCGGTTCCTCCTTTATGGGCCGGTACCGGTACGCCGCTGACGAACCAGTAGTCGGCGTTGAAATCGTGGAAGAAGCCTTTGGGGAACTGGTCGTCGACCCCGGGACGGTTGACCGGGAGCGCCGCAACCGGGGGGTTCGTATCCAAAACGGCCTCGTCAGAAAAATGTCCATCCTCGGTGAAGGCCCCTCCGGGGTAGAAAGCCTTGGCATCGGAGGCCAGGTCGCTCCAGACCGAGTCCCGGTCGTCGAGCACCCAGAGGGCTTCGACGTCGTATTCGACGGTGAAGGCATGGGGATCGGGGTCTCCAAGTGCGCCGTCCAGAGGTCCGGCCACCCCCCAGGTGGCGTCTCCGTCGACATACTTGTCATCGAATTTCGAGAAATTTTCCAGATTGGCCGCGGTTCGGCGAGGGTATCCGCCGGCGTTGGGTCCTTCGAAGGCGTCGGGAGGTTCGACCAGGAACATGCCGTAAAGGCCGAACTCGAAATGCTGAACCGTATTGCGGTGGCAGTGGTAGAAATAGGTCCCGATGAAGTTGGGTTGAAGCTGGTAGGTGTACCCGTTGCCTCCCCCGTCGATTTCCATCGAGCAGTGGCCGACGCCGTCGTTCATCGGCGTCGGCTCCTGTCCGTGCCAGTGGATCGTGTGAGGGGGCGGACCGCTGGCCTGGGCCAGGCAATGGAAGATGGCTCCGCGGGGGACGCGAATGGTGGCGCCGGGAAAATGGCCGTCCCCCTCCCGGTCGTCCGAGTCCCGGAAGGTCATGAACTCTAGATCCTTGGCGTCATCCCACGTGCGCAGGGTCAGCCCGTGCAGGAGCCGGCGCTGCACGACATTGGGTGTGTCCACCCGGAAAACGTCCTGCCCGAGGGTCTGCTCCATGAAGGCGGGGACCGGATTGGTGGGGGCCAGGCGCTCCGGCAGGGCCGGGGTTTCCCCGGGAGGATCCCACATCTTGGTCCAGGCGCCCTGCATGCCGGCGATCCTTTTACGAACTATCCGGTGAGCGGGATTAGAGAATGACATTTTTTTCTCCTTTACTTATCGCCAAATGGTATTGATCGGAATCAGGACTCAGTTGTCGAGCCGTCGGGCCACCCGCCTGCGGGGCTGCCGGTGACGCCGACGCGGCGCCCGAGCATCAGCATCATTTCAAACTCGGGTTCCAACGGGAAATTCATCTGGCCTGGGGTATTGCGGTCGCCGATAAAGTAGATTCCGGCGATCATGCCGCTGTTATAGTTGCCGCCCTGGGCCGTCTGCGAGGCTTCGGTGTGGTCGTGCATCGGATAGCACAGCGGCGACTGCCGCATGCCGACATCGACCAGGACGTTGGGATCGTCGTAGCTCTGGACCATGGTCCCCTGCGGAGGGAAAAAGCGATCGAACTCTTCCAGCGGCGGCCAGGTCGTGCCGCCGCCCGCCGTCGAACGTCCCGCGTCGGCCCGGCCGATGCCCCTCTGGTTGGGGATGTCGGGGGGACGCATGAAGGGAATCGTGTAGTCGACGTGGTCCATCGGAAAGACGTTGTAGACATCGACCCAGAGGGGGTTCTCCTGGGCCTCGTTGTTGACGGCCGTCACGAAGAAGTGATTGGCGTGCAGATGCAGGGAGTGAACCGTCATGCCCGCGTTGAGGATGCGCACCAAGGTGGGTTCTCCGATGCGGTGAAAGGGAGTGATGGCCGGATTGTGGTGGGCGAAGAACCCCGACTGGCCGTTGATGGTGAAAAAATGGGGTTTCCGGTTGAAGTTCTCGGTTTTGGGCAGACCGACGCCGGGGTCCGTGCGCGGGTCGTTGCTGGTGTTGATGAAGGGATCGTTGAGAAAGGCTTCGACAAAGGTCGCGGCATCGAACTCGACGCCGGGGTTGTTCTCATGGTGCCGCCCGACTTCGGCGAAGAGGACCGGACTGGCCTGATGGCAGAGCCAGACGTACTGGCGGAAGGGCTCGACGAAGGAGGCGGGGCGGACATCGCCCTCTTCCCAGGCCAGCCCCGGCCACCAGGGAGCGCTGCCGAAGTCGTCGAAGAGCTGCTGAACCGCCTGTGTGGGATCTTTGTAAGGCGTCCACCTGTCTCCTGAAGCCTCCTTGGGCATGACCACCAGGGCGCCGTGAAGGCCCATCACCCGGTTCACGGGCGCATTGAGATTGTCGTGATAGAGAAAGACGCCGGTATCTTTGGCTTCGAACTCCCCTTCCCACGTTTCTCCCGGCTCGATCGGGCCGCTGTCGACCAGCCCCTCGATGAAGAAGGCGTGGGGGACGTCCAGGGTGTTGGTGACTCTCAACGCGATGCGGTCCCCTTCCGTGGCGAAGATCTGCGGCCCGGGGCAGTCAACGGGGAAGTCGACCACGTTCTCGGGATCGGTCGCGTCACTGACCTGATAAGCCCAGAAATAGCACAGGGCCTCGCCTCCGCCCTGACTGAGGGGCTCGTGGGTGATCATTTCCTTGACGGCATCGGTAATGGTGAAGTTGAGAGTCGCGGCAACTTCGTCATTGCCGCCGCCGGCGGGGAGATCGTCGTCGTCCCCTCCGGTGCCACCGTTTCCTCCACCGCCTCCGCCCCCACCGCAGCCACCTACATAGATGGCGGCCAGGCCCAGGCCCGAATACTTCAAGAATTGGCGTCGTTTCAGTACCTTCATTTCATCGTCTCTCTTTGTGTCGGGTGAAAGGGAACAGGACAAAAGAATAAATATTTTGTTCATGGGGCGAAGGCCCCTTCTGGCGATTCATGGTTTTCATGAGAATTGCAAGGTTTATTATGGCTGATCCGGGGGAAATTTAGCCATGGGGGAAGTCCCTGCTTTAAGGGGGGGCTTTTCCCCCTGTTTTTCAAACAGTTCCAGAAATTTTTGGCCACCGGCCTTTCGTCCGTGCATTCTTGCCAATGGGCTTTTACGGGGCACCATGGAAGGGCAGGGGGACGTTCAAGGGAGAGGTTATGGGGAGGCGATATCTGGCTTGGATGGTGTCGGCGGTCCTGCTAACCGCCTGTGGAGGTTCTTCGGGGGATGACAGGCCGCCGCCGCTAGGCCCGCTGGCCTATCTGGCGCTTGGGGCGAGCGATGCAGGGCGATGTGGATGGGTTCCATCCTTCCGACGAAGGGCATGCACGCATTGCCGAGGCGTTCCTGCTGGTCATCCGACCCGCTCTCGGTTTTCCCGCGCCGGAGTGAGAGGGGGCTGGTGAAGTGTCTATTGAGAAACAGAGGAGATGGGCGGGGAAAAGTTCCTGGATTCTGCGGAGGATGTCCCGATCGCCTCGTAGACTACGTCCTGAATGCGCGAACGAATATTCAACTTCGCGAGCTTGTTTACCGTCTGCGAGGGGTAGAGCCGGTTCGATAGAAAGATATAGATCAGTCGATGTTCAGGATCGATCCACACGCACGTACCGGTATAGCCGGTATGGCCGAAGGTCTCAGGCGAGGCCAGTCTGCAGGGATAACCCTCCTTCGATTCGGGGTCCCAGCAATCGAAACCCAGACCGCGTCGGCTGTCATCGGAGTGGCGGGACGAAAACTGTCTCACCGTTTCGGGCCTGATATAGTGCCGGCCGTTATAGATGCCGCCATTCAGAAGCATCTGGGATAGGATGGCGAGGTCATAGGCGGCGGCGAACAGCCCGGCATGGCCCGATACGCCGCCCGCCATGGCCGCTCCCGGATCCTGCACGTACCCTTTCAGCAGCTGCCCGCGAAAGTAAGTGTCGATCTCGGTGGGGACGATCCGTGCTTCGGCAAAGCGGTCGAGCGGACAGAAACCCACGGAACAGGCGCCTAAAGGCCGGTAGAACTGCTCGTCGACATACGCATCCAGAGATTGCTGCACGATGCGCTCCAGAACCTCCTTCATCACGAACATGCCGATATCGCTGTAGATCGATTTTCCCGGTGTCCGCAGCGGCGAGTCGATGATCTGCTTCCACATCACTTCACTGTAATAATCGCTGCCCAGATAAAAGCGCTCCGCCACTTTGACAGGGTAACGGGCAGAGGATTCGGTGCTGTAATCGCCCTCACCGATACCGCGGAAAAAGGGGATGAATGGAATGAAGCCGGCCCGGTGCGTCAGCAGATCGCGCACTATTATGGCGGCTTTGTCGGGATGCGAATGGTTCAATTCGCTCAGGTAGGTGCCCACTGTGGCATCCAGGTCCAGTTTCCCCTGGTCCACCAGGCGCATGGCCGCGATCGTGGTGGCGAAAATCTTGGTGACCGATGCCACATCATAGATGTCGAACGGCCGCGTCGGCACTTCTTTGTCGTACGTATGATGCCCGTAGGCTCGATCAAAGATGATCTTCCCGTCCTTGAGCACCACCACCACGGCGCCCGGCGTGGCCCTTTCACGGATAGCCTCTTTGACGATGGCATCTATTTCCTTCAATTTTTTCGGATTTATACCCGCGGAGCGCGGATCGGCATAATCCAGATTGTACAGTGCAGAGATAAAGCGCTCCTTCCGCGCCTGCTCCGGAGAGCATCCCGCCAGCAGCGAAAGGAGCAGAACTCCTGTAAATAGGACAAATAACTTTCCAGTCATTTCAGGATGTGTCCTGTCAGGGGGAGGGGATGTGTTCAATGTTGATTCGGGTTTCGGTGCGGGGGTTATATGAAGACTATCCAGATCCTCGGCAGATGGCAAGACCGAAAAAAATAAACCTGTACCCTTTTGCCTCCTGGATATAAGCTGGAAATCTGCGCTCATGGGTAAGCCCTGAACAGGACCAGCGGGCCAGGGAAAGGTGGAAGCACATTGGATCATCCGCGCAAAGACAACCGGCCGGCCCGAAAGCATCAGCCCCGGGGGCTGCCCATCCTGCATGAAGACAGGGATATCCTCGTGGTGGATAAGCCTTCCGGGCTGCTGACCATCGGCACGGAGCGGGACAAGTCGAGAACGGCCCACTACCTGCTCAACGATTATGTCCGCAAGGGAGATCCGAAATCGAGAAACAGGGTGTATGTGGTCCATCGCCTGGATCAGGACACGTCCGGGATACTGCTTTTTGCCAAAAGCGAGCAGGCCAAGAAATTCCTGCAGGAGAATTGGGAGCAGACCGACAAGCGCTATCTGGCCATCGTCCACGGACGGCTGACGCCCGGGGAGGGCACGATCTCCACCTTCCTGGCCGAGAATGCCGCCCAAAGGGTCTACTCGACCCCTGACGCCGCCAAAGGGAAGCTCTCCCATACGACCTACAAGGTATTGAAAGAGACCAGGGGGTTCAGCCTGCTGGAAATCCACCTCCTCACCGGAAGGAAGCACCAGATCCGGGTGCATCTCTCGGAAATGGGGCATCCCGTCGTGGGAGACAGGAAATACGGGAGCGGGGAAACAGTCTCAAAACGGCTTGCCCTTCATGCCCGATCGATTTCCTTCATTCACCCTTACAATGGCAGGACCATGAGCTTCGACACCGGAATGCCGGAGGATTTTGTCAGGCTGCTCGGCAAGCTGTCATGAGCAAAAACGGCTACTGGTTCTATTCGGCTGTTGCCCGCCGGATCCTCGACGCGATGGACAGAGGCGACAACCGCATTGACATTTCGGTCGATCTCAACCTCTCCCGCGGCACATTCGGCCTCTGCGGCGACGGGCTGACCCTGGACGCGGAGAACCGGCTGAGCCGGGAAGAGCTGCGGCGGATTGAGGGGAAGGAGAACAGGATCTTCCACCTGGAGGACGGCCGGCTCGAGGTGCTCGAGGCGAGGGGTGACGGTTATTACAAGCTCGTCCCCACGGATCAGGCGCCGCTGCTGGAAATCAGCGGAGTAAAAATGCACATCTCGAAGGGGGTCAATCCCTTTGAAAGTGCCGGGCAGATGGCCGCGCAGGTCGTGAAAAAAGGGGACCGGGTGCTGGATACCTGCAGCGGGCTCGGCTACGCGGCCTCGGCAGCGCTGAATCTAGGGGCGCGCGAAGTCGTTTCGGTCGAGCGGAGCGCAACGGTGATGGAGCTGCGCAAGAAGAACCCGTGGTCGCAGAGGATTTTCGGCGCCGGCATCCAGCTGGTCCATGCCGATATCGATGACTACATCAGGGAGCTCGCGGACGAATCCTTTGATTCGATCATTCATGATCCGCCCCGGTTTTCCCTCGCCGGGGAGCTCTATGGAGAGCGTTTCTACCGGGAGATTTACCGTGTGCTGAGAAGGCGCGGCGTCCTGTTCCATTATACGGGCAACCCGCATCTGCTGAAGCGCGGCACCAGCTTTACAGATCATGCCGCGCAGAGGCTCAGGGAGGCCGGCTTCACCAAAGTGGTGAAAATCGTCGAGCTCATGGGCGTCACGGCATACAAGTAGTCCGTACCGCCGGCCCCAAAAAAAAGAGTCCTCCGAAAACCCGGGCGTGCTATGATGATCCGAATATCGTCTCGTCGTATCCTGACAGGAGAACCATCATGAGCAAGGGCATGGACAGCAAGAAGCCGGAAAAAAAGCAACCGGCCAAAACCATGAAGGAAAAGAAGGCCGATAAAAAGATCAAAAAAGCGGAAAAGAAGTAGTTCCGGGCGGGCTCTGGGGCCCGCCCGGGTCATAACACCGGAAGTACTTGAGTCGGCCTGAAATCGACGTGGTTTCAGGCTTTTTTTATAGCGGCGGCGCAACTCGAAGGCGCGCGGCGCACCGCGATCCCAAAATGGAAAAAACATCGATGAAAATCCCAAAACGGTTGGAACCTCTGCTGCAGGACGGCCTGATCGAGGAGGTTCTCGCCCAGTTGATGAGCGGCAAGGAAGCCGAGGTCTACGTGGTGCGCAGCGAAGGCGAAATCCGCTGCGCCAAGGTCTATAAAGAGCTCAAGCAGCGCAGCTTTCAGAAGCAGACCCAGTACATGGAGGGGCGCAAGGTGCGCAACAGCCGACGCTCCCGCGCCATGGAGAAGCACTCGAAGTTCGGGCGCAAGGAGCAGGAGACGGCCTGGCAGAACGCCGAGGTCGACGCCCTTTACCGCCTGGCCGATGCCGGGGTGCGCGTCCCCAGACCCTATTCCTTTTACGAGGGGGTGCTGCTGATGGAGCTGGTGGTCGGTGCCGGCGGCGAAGTCGCCCCGCGCCTCAACGACCTGCAGCTGAACGCGGCGCTGGCCCGGGACTACCATCGCCTGCTGATCGGTGAGGTGGTGCGCATGCTCTGCGCCGGGCTGGTGCACGGCGACCTCTCCGAGTTCAACGTGCTGGTCGCCTGCGACGGGCCGGTGATCATCGATCTGCCCCAGGCGATCGACGCCGCCGGCAACAACAACGCCGGCCGCCTCTTCGCCCGGGACGTCGACAACCTCGCCGCCTACTTCGGCCGGTACGCTCCTGAACTCCTGGCCACCGCCTATTCCGAGGAGATCTGGCACCTCTACGAGAAAGGCAGGCTGCGCCCGGAGTCAACCTTGACCGGCTGCTTTGCGCGGAGCGAGAAACCCGCCGACGTCCGCAGCGTCATGCGCGAGATCGACGACTCGCGCAAGGAAGCGCTCGCCCGAGAGCTCGGACGCATGCGGATGGCGTCAGGCGCAAAGGGATGAAGAACCGGCGGTCGGCGCCATCGGCTGTTTTGGATCACTTAAAGGATTTCTTTCCATGTCATTTGACTCTCTAGGCCTGTGCGCCGAGCTGCTGAGCGCGATCGGCGCACAGGGCTATACCACACCGACCCCCATTCAGACCCAGGCGATCCCGGTGATTTTCGAGGGCTGCGACCTGCTGGCGGGCGCCCAGACCGGCACCGGCAAGACGGCGGCGTTCGCCCTGCCGATCGTGCAGAGGCTGAGTGAAAAGACCCCTCCGGAGAAGCGACGGCGTCCGCGGGCGCTGGTCCTGGTGCCGACCCGCGAACTGGCGGCCCAGGTCAGCGAGCAGATGCAGAATTACGGACGGCGGCTGTCGCTGCGCTCGACCACGATCTACGGCGGGGTGAACATCCAGGCGCAGATCGAGCGGCTGCATCGCGGGGTCGACATCGTCGTCGCGACGCCTGGGCGGCTTCTCGATCACGCCGAACGAAATACCATCAACCTGTCCAGGATCGAGGTCCTGGTGCTGGACGAGGCCGACCGCATGCTCGACCTTGGGTTCATCGACGACATCCTCAAAGTGGCGGAGTATCTCCCGGAGAACCGCCAGAGCCTGCTCTTCTCGGCGACCTATTCGCAAAACATCAAGGATCTTGCCGACGAGCTGCTTCACCAGCCGCGGCGCATCGAGGTGGCGCGCCGCAATATCGCCGCCGACGCGGTGACCCAGGCCGTTTATCCGGTGGAGCGGGCGCGCAAACGGGAAATGCTCTCCCACCTGATCCGCAAGGGGGAATGGAATCAGGTGCTGGTCTTCGCCCGCACCCGCTACGGCGCGGACAAGCTGACCGCCGAATTGCTCTTCGACGGCATCAAGGCCGCCGCCATCCACAGCAACAAGAGCCAGTCGATCCGGACGCGCACCCTGGCGGAGTTCAAGAGGGGAGAGCTGCGCGTGCTGGTGGCGACCGATGTGGCGGCGCGCGGCCTCGACATCGAGCGTCTGCCGCATGTCGTGAATTACGACCTGCCCCAGGTCCCCGAAGACTATGTGCATCGCATCGGCCGCACCGGCCGGGCCGGAGAGGACGGGGTGGCCCTCTCGCTCCTGTGTCCGGAAGAACAGCCGCTGCTGAAAGCAATCGAGAAGCTGCTCAAATATGCCATCCCGCGACAGACCCTGGAGGAATTCCCGCAGGTTGCGGTCGTGCGGTGGGTGCAGGCGAAAACGGGCAAGGCGGCTAATCCTCCGTCCAAATCGAAGAAGAGAGCGGCCAGGCCGGCGCAGGCTAAAGTCAAGCCCGTCAAGGCCTCGCCTCCGGCTACGAAATCGACAAAGTCCACTCCTGCCCGGCGGAAAAAGGCCGCGGAGGAATGTCCCGCCCCCAAGATAGGTCGCCGCGGGCAAAGGTCGAAACGCTGAAGGAATCCGGGGATGGTTGGGGGGCAGTGAGGACGTTCACAAGAAGGCGGTCGATTTGACCGCCTTTTCCTTTGGGGTTCCGTCCGGAATCATTAACCGGCGAAGGGTTGGTTTACCGCTATAATACGGCTAGGGGAAGAAGGCAAAAATCCCGTGTCGGGCCTGCTGAGGGCCTCCGCGGATATATACTGAGAAGCAGGATGCATCGGCTGGAAAATTCATGGAAGAAAGGGGACAACCATGTTGACGGCAAGCATAACCTTCTTCGCCCTGGCTATTTTCGCCGGGCTGACGATGGCGACGTTGCATTTCCAAGGCAAGAAGATTCCCCTGGCGTTGGGCCTGGGTCACGGATCTCTGGCGGCCACCGGCCTGGTGCTGCTGCTTCTGGTCGTCTTCAGGCAAGCCACCGCCGGTATGCTGGCGGTGGCCGCAGGGGTCTTCGCGGTGACTGCTCTCGGCGGTCTGGGCCTCATCTCCTACGCGTTGCGGGACCGGCGCCTGCCCACGCCGTTGCTGTTTTTGCACGCCTCGCTGGCACTGATCGGGTTTTTGCTTCTGCTGTCGGTTGCGCTGACTCCTCCCTGATGCTCAGGTCGGAACGCTAAAAGGAACCTGAAAACAATGGGGCCCGTGAGAGAGACATAACAGGAAAAGGCAGCCTATCGGCTGCCTTTTCCTGTTTCACTTGTGAAGATCGACGAGAAGCTCACCACCGACCGCGACCCTCTCCGGCGTGCTTTCGCGGATGAGCACGATCATCTTCTCGCGCGACAGCCCATAGGCTTTGGCGGCGGCGTCGGTCAGTTCACGGACCATGGCTCGACGGGTGTCGAGGTCTTTGATCTCCGGTCCCTCGATGGTGATAATCGGCATGGGATTTTCCTCCTTTTTTCTATTTTAGTTTGTTTCTTCATTTGTTGCGGTGGTTGCCGGGTCGGCCGCCATGGGCAAGCGCCCCATGATCCGGCAAGCGGCGCACAATTTCTTCGGGGATGGTTTGCCTGGGAGATTGATCTCAGAAAGTTACCCTCACCCCCAACTGGACTTGGTGGGTTCGGTACTCGGATTCGAACTCTTCGCCCTGAGCATCCCGGAATTCGGGGTCGAGGGTCGCAAAATACCGGTAGCCCAGGTCCAGGGCGAAATGCGGACTGAGCTCGTATCCCAGTCCCGCTCCGAATTGAAAGGCAAAGCGGTTGTCCTCATCGTCCACCAGGAGGCCTCGGGAAAT
>NZ_KI421412.1:435380-494349 GCF_000472285.1 Desulfuromonas sp. TF | reverse complement strand
GCCGATCCCTGCGCCCACATAGGGGATCCAGGGGGCGGTGTCGCGGTATTCGCCGAAGGTATTCAGCATGACGCTGAAGACAGTGGCCTCGCCTCCGGCATCCATATCCGAATCGGCGAATTCGACCTGATCCAGGTCGTTGCTGCGGTAGGCAAATTCGATCTCAACCCGGCCCTTGCCGATTTTCGGGAAATTGTCCCGCAGATCATAGCCGACCGTTACGCCTGTGAGATAGCCGGGATCGAATTCCAGGTTGAACGTCCCCGAGTCCCCCTCGTTTTCAGCACCCTCAAGAAACGAACCGCCCCCGTGGAGGCCGATGTAAAGCCCGCTCTGCGCCAGGGCGGCTGAAACCGGCGCGATCCAGAGGCAAACCATCAGGATCAGTATTTTCTTCGGCATGGCTTTCTTCCCTTTTTTATTGAACGGCAATATCCCGCGACACAGCGATCCCGTCCCGCTCAGCCGTAAGGGTGAACGTCCCGGCTGCGATGGGTGTGACGATGCCTCGGGAGCCGGAGACGTTGCTGACCTCGGCGATTCCGGTGTCCGAGGAGGTAAAGGTCACCTGTTCCGTCAGGTCCAGTTCCGTAGCGTCGGTGAAAAAACCCGTCGTGGAGAACCGGATGGGCGCCGCGCCCAGGTCGATGACGTCGATGTCCGAGGTAAATTCAAGGCGATCCAGGAGGGCATTGGTCACGGTAAGGGCGGTTTGCTCTTCCAGCCCTTCGAAGGCGGCTGAGATGGAAGTAACTCCTACGCTAACGGCCGTCGCCAGACCGTTTTCCCCCGCGGCGTTGCTGATGGTCGCCACCGTCGGGGCTGAAGATGTCCATACCGCCTGTGCGGTTACATCCTCCGAGGTGCTATCGGAAAAAAAGGCGGTGGCGGCGAACTGAAGGGAGAATCCATCGGGAAGGTCGGGGGTTATCGGGTTGATTTCCAGACGTTCGAGTTCCCCTTCGGTGACGATCACATCCGCGGTGGCGGAAACTCCGCCGAAGGTTCCGGTGATGATCGCCGCCCCCGGGGCCACGGCGGTGGCGAGGCCCGGCGTGTCGGTGTCATTGCTGATTGTGGCCACAGCCGGGTCGGAACTGGTCCATTCCGCCAGCCCGGTCAGGTCCATGACGGTGCCGTCCGAAAAAGTCCCCTCCGCGGTGAAGGAGCGGGTCATCCCGGCCGGAACGGAAATGGAGGGGGGTGAAACCGACAGGGTTTCAATCGTCGCATCGGTGACGGTGAAATCCACCGTGTCGGTGAGACCGTCCGATTCGGCCGTCAGGGTGACCGTTCCCGGGGCGATGGGTGTGATCACACCTTGCCGTCCGGGTTCCATGCTCACCGTGGCCACGTTCGGATCGGAGGAACCCAGGAGGACGCTGTCCGTGACATCCCGAGTGAAATCGCCGGAGAAATCCCCGATCACGGTCATTCGCGCGACGGTACCCGCCGGAGCGGACGAGGGATCGACGGACGCCTCTATCGCCGTGAGGGGGACGAAGGTGTTCAGTCGGGAGGGATCGTTGTCCTCTCCGCAGCCGGCCAACACAAGCAAAGCAATCAGGGCCATTGAAATTCGAATCATGGGCGGACCCTCCTCGAACATTTTCAACACCGGCGGATCTTGCCACCCCGAAGACCGGACAAGAATCTAAAATCAATCCCAAGTATACCCGGTGGTCAGGAGATTTCCCTAAGGCTGACGGAATACCGTCAGGAAGTGCGCTTCTTCACTCTCTGAAACAAACAAGCCGTCGGCCAGCGGATTGCTGTTCAGGCGGCTTGTTATCGTCACGTCTGAAAAAGGGTGATGTCCATCTTCTTCCCCCGGCAAAACACATTAAAAAATAACCTCTCTTTAATACTCTTTCGCCAGCAGGGTGTCAACCCCGCCATTCCGGACCCATCTAAGGGTTTTCACCTCCCGTTCTGCCCCTGTTTCCAACCTCCAATTCTTTGACCCAGGTCAGAGACTTAACAGGGGAGGAGTTGTTATGCTTGCCGGAAACCTGAAAAACAAACAACTTTAAAGGAGATTCGATATGTCAGGATGTGGGGGTTGCGGCGGGCATGGACATGGGCATGGGCACGGCGGTGGTGGACCGTTTGCCGAAGGGCGGGAACTGGTAGCGTTTGTGGCGCAGGCTCATGGCGGCGCCCTGCGGCAGCGCCCGATCTCCGATGGCGGCCTTGCCACCAACTGCCAGGGGTGCGGCGCCCCCTTCGTACTGAAAACCCATGTCGGCAGCTGCCCCGCATGCGGCGGAGTTCACGCGGTCTCCCCGCCGCGCGCCTCCGATGCGGCCAACATCCAGTACGCGGGCGACGGGTTCAAGCTGGACTAGAGTAGAGATAGCTTCTTCTTTACTCTTCGTCCTCATCTTCCAGGCGCCAGCGCTTCTCTTCGCGGGGTATCGTTTTTCTCTTCCGCTTTTGAGCCACCTGCGCCGCCAGCTCATGGCGCTGAACGGCCGAGGCGAGCTCGGCGCGCTGTTTCAGGTAGCTTTCCATCCGCGCGGCGTCGAGCGTCCCCTCGAGCAGAGCCTGCCGGATGCCGCAGTCCGGTTCGCTCTCATGCCGGCAGTTGCTGAAGCGGCACTGTGCCGCAAAGGCGACGATCTCGGGAAAGGTGATCTCCAACCCCGCCTCACTCTCCCCCCACAGGTGCAGTTCGCGCAATCCGGGGGTGTCGATGACGAGAGCCCCACCGGGCAGGGGAAAGAGCTCCCGGTGCGTGGTGGTGTGAACCCCCTTGCCGACGGCGGTGCTGACCTTGGATGTCCGCTGGTGGTCGGCGCGCGTAAGCCGATTGAGGAGGGTGGATTTGCCCGCTCCGGAGGATCCGATCAGGACCAGCGTCCGGCCTGACTCGAGATGGGGCGCCAGCTCGTCCAGACCCTCGCCGCGCTGCGCGCTGGTGACCAGGACAGGGATGCCGTAGGCGATCGCCTCGACTTCGGCGCACAGCTTTTTCCACTCGGGACAGAGGTCGGCCTTGTTGAGGACGATGATCGGGGCGGCGCCGCTTTCGTGCACCAGGGTCAGGTAGCGCTCGATGCGCCTGGGATTGTAGTCGTTATCCAGCCCGCTGACGATGATGGCGGTGTCCACGTTCGCCGCCAGCACCTGGGGAACCCCCGGCTTTTCGGCCAGACCTTTCCGGCCGCCGGCGGCCGCCCGCTTCAGGGCGGTCTGGCGGGGGAGAACGGCATGGATGCGGATGCCCTCCTCCAGGGGCGAATCGATGGCCACCCAATCGCCCACGACCGGCAGGGCGTCCAGGGAAGAGGCATGGCGCAGCTGCCCGGCGAGAGTGGCGGTCTGTTCGCCGTCGGCGTTCAGCAGGGTATAGAAGCCGCCTCCCGCGCGAACCACCCGGGCGGGGACGAGGTCTTGCGCCTGACAGGGTTCGAAATGGTTTTCAAAATGGGCGTTCCAGCCCAGCTGCTTTACATCCAACGGAAACAGTCCCTTCGCCGTTGCGGGCGTCTCTGACAGTGAGGAAGGTGTCGTAGAGTGTATCGTAAGACATTGAGGCGCCGGAGGGCAAGCTTTGCGATCAGGGTCCGCGCTCGGCGAGCCAGATCGTATGGAGCGAGCCTTTGTTATCGTGCTCATGCACCCGGCGCTGTCTCATCTTGAAACCCACCTTCTGCAGAAGCGCCGTGAAGTCGCGATCGGGACCGGCCGACCAGATTGCAAGCACTCCCTCCGGCCTCAGCGCTTTGTAGGACGCGGTCAACCCGTCCGTCGTGTACAGCCAGTCGTTCTTCTTGCGGGTAAAACCCTCGGGTCCATTATCGACATCGAGCAGGATCGCGTCATAAGCCTGCCGCTCGGTCTTCAGAATCCTGGCGACATCGCCCTCGCGAACCGTGGCCCGCGCATCCCGCAGAGGATGGCCTGCATGCTCCCCGAGAGCGCCCCGGTTCCACGCCACCACGGCCGGCACCAGTTCGGCCACCTCCACCTCCGAATCGGCCCCCAGGTGACGCAGCGCCGCGGCCAGCGTAAAACCCATCCCCAGGCCGCCGATCAGAACCCGGGGGCGGGGACGTCTGGCGATTTTGCGGCACGCAAGTTCAGCCAGCGCGTCCTCGGACCCGTGCGCCCACGTGCTCATCAGCACGCCGCCGCCACTGACGCTGATGGAAAATTCAGCGTCGCGCTGATAGAGCTGAAGCTCGCCGTCATTACCGGGTATCCGTGCCGTATCAATCAGCGTCCAGGGACTCATTGCGAGATCTCCAAAGAAAATTCGAAAACTTAGTGTGGTTACGAACAAAAATGCGCAGTGCTCCTGGCGCCTGCGCGGTCTGGATCTCCGACGAATTATCCGAGAATCAAGAAAGACTTTCCGGCGAATTGAAGCCTGTCAGCTCGACTCTATATCATTTCTCCACGAGATATTACAAATCAAATCCAACCGGCGGGAGGCCGCTCTTAAGCCCCTTGTGTCAGTCGCCGAAACCGTAGACAGGCAATCTCTCGATCTCCACCAGCCGCAGGCCGAAGCTCTGGTCGTCGAGGATCGCCACGGTCTTCACCTCCGCCCTGACCGCAATGGTCTTGTTGAGCGCGGGCAGGCTGCCTTCGGTCACCACGAGGATCGTTCCGGTGTCATCCCTCAGGAGGTAGCTCTTGGACTTGATGAGGGGAATTTTGGTGATCTCCACCACCTCGCCCCGTACTTTGACCGGTTCACCCTCGAACCGGCCGGGACCCTCCAGGATCTCGCCGATGGGCGTGTAGCCGAAGGGGAGGTAGTCGCACGCGGCCAGGAACAGCAGCAAACCGAACAGCAGTATGGATTTCGTTTTCATGGGTGTCTCCCGGGACCTTTAATCGGCAAAGCCGCTTCCGATGGCGGAAAAGGGAAGGTCGAGTTCGAGGGCGGGAACTTCCCTTGCGATCCAGGCGGTGAAAGTGTTGCTGTTGGGGCCGGGAAAAGCGCGGTAGGTCTTCGGCCAGGGATAGGAGCGCGCCGCCTCCTCGACCTCGTCGATCAGGGCGTCCACCCCGTCTCCCCGGTGGTCCGCGAGCAGCCGGGGCTTCTCGCCGAACCAGAACCGGTCGGGCGCATCCTTCTCCATCCGCACCACCGGCAAGCCGCGCCGCTCCCGCCAGCCGATGACTTCATAGACGGTGTAGAAAGGCTCGGCGCTTCGCTTGGCGGCGACCCAGGTGTGAACCGCGAACCAGCCGCGCCACCCCCAGGCGGGGGCGGCGTACACCTGCAGCACGGCTTCGCTGGTCCGCAAAGGGTCAGGAGCGATCCCCGCGGGCTCCCGGCTCGCGGTGCGCCAGTCCCGGTCGGAGGTGCAGCCGATGAGGAAGATGAGCATTGAAATGCAACAGAGGAATTTTTTCATAGCTCCAGCAGCATCTCGTCGGGCTCCTCGACGAATTCCTTGATCCTCTTGAGGAAATTCACCGCCTCCCTGCCGTCGACCAGGCGGTGGTCGTAGGAGAGAGCCAGGTACATCATTGGGCGGATGACGATCTCGCCGTCGCGTGCGACGGGGCGCTCCTGGATGACGTGCATGCCGAGGATGGCGCTCTGAGGCGGATTGAGGATGGGGGTGGACAGCAGCGATCCGTAGACCCCGCCGTTGGTGATGGTGAACGTCCCCCCTTCGAGGTCGGAGAGGTCGAGCCGGTTGCTCTCGACCTTTTCGGCGAAATCCCTGACCGCCTGCTCTATGGCGGCGAAGTCCATACCGTCGGCGTCGCGCACCACCGGCACCACCAGCCCCTTGCCGGAGCCGATGGCGACGCCGATATGCTGGTAATCGTGATAGACGATGTCGTCGCCGTCGATGCGGGCGTTGACCTCGGGGAATTCCTTGAGCGCCTCGGCACAGGCCTTGACGAAGAAGGACATGAAGCCGAGGCGGACGCCGTGGCGCTTCTCGAAGGCTTCGCCGTGCTTTTTGCGCAGGGCGAGAATGCGGGTCAGGTCGGCTTCGCTGAAAGTGGTGAGCATGGCCGTCTGCTGCCGCACCGCGACCAGGCGCTCGGCGATGCGCCGGCGCAGGCGGCTCATCGGCTGTCGGCGTGTGCGCCCTGCCTCCTCCGCGGCCGGCCGCGCGGGGGCGGCTTTCGCCGCCTTCTCCTCCTTTTCGGCCTCCTTCGCGGGGGGAGCCTCCTTCTCCGGGGCGGGCTTCTCCTCCTTCTTCTCTGCTTTTTTCTCCGCCTTTTTCTCTTCCTTCTTCCCGGGCGGCTTTTCCTCTTTTTTTTCTTCTTTCGCCTCTTCCTTTTCCTTCTTCTCCCCGGCCCCTTCCTCAATGGCGCCGATGACGGCGTCGATCTCCACCGTCTCCCCTTCGGGAACGCGAATGGACAGGACCCCGTCGGCGTCGGCGTTCAGCTCCAGGGTGATCTTGTCGGTTTCGAGCTCGCAGAGAAGGTCGTTTTTCTCCACCCGCTCGCCATCCTGTTTATGCCATTTGGCGATCGTCGCCTCGTACACCGATTCGCCGACCGAGGGTACCTTGATTTCCATGGAATTCTCCCATTTTTCCGTAGGGGCAGGGCTGGCCCTGCCCAGGGCACGGCCAGCCGCGCCCCTGCATTTCACAATTTGAAAACCTCCGCCAGGATCGCCTCCTGCTCCTCGTTGTGCAGGCGGTGGGAGCCGACGGCCGTAGAGGCGGCCTCGTCGCGGCCTATGTAGGCCGGCGCCCTGCCGAGAATCTCCTCCAGCGGAAAACGCAGATAGCTCCAGGCCCCCATGTTGCGCGGCTCCTCCTGCACCCAGGTGAAGCTTTCCGCTTTGCCGAAGGGTTCGATAGCCTCGCGCAGCAGCTCCGCATGCAGCGGATAGAGCTGTTCGATGCGGACGATGGCGACATCCTCCCTCTCCTCCTTCTCTTTGCGCTCGGAAAGATCGAAGTAGATCTTGCCGGTGCACAGCAGCACCTTTTTCACCCTCTTCGGATCGGCCCCGGCCGGCAGCACCTCGCGAAATTCCCCTTTGACGAACTCTCCCAGGGAGGAGCGGCAGGCCGGCAGCCGCAGCAGGCTCTTGGGGGTGAACACGACCAGGGGGCGCCGGAAGGGCTGCCTGACCTGTCGTCGCAGCAGGTGAAAGTACTGCGCCGGCGTGGAGGGATAGACGACCTGGATGTTGTTGTCGGCGCACAGCTGCAGAAAGCGTTCTATGCGGGCGCTCGAGTGTTCCGGCCCCTGCCCCTCGTAGCCGTGGGGCAGGAGCATCACCAGCCCGCTCACCCGGTCCCACTTGGTTGCGCTGCTGACGATGAACTGATCGATGATGACCTGGGCGCCGTTGGCAAAATCGCCGAACTGCGCCTCCCAGAGGGTCAATCCGTAGGGAGATTCCAGGGAGTAGCCGTACTCGAATCCGAGGACCGCCGCCTCGGAGAGCATGCTGTCGTAGACGCGGAAGGCCGCACCCTCCCGAGCCGCGGCCGCCAGAGGGACGAAAGGCTCGCCGGTCTCGACGTCGTAGAGGGTGGAATGGCGCTGGTTGAAGGTGCCCCTCCGCGAGTCCTGGCCGGAGAGGCGGATGCTCACCCCTTCGCGAAGCAGGGAAGCGAAGGCGAGCGCCTCGGCCGCCGCCCAGTCGATCTTCTCCCCCGATTCGATCGACTTGCGGTTGCGCTCGACGATCCTGACGATTTTGGGATGGGGATGGAACTCCTCCGGCAGCGTGGTGAAGGCGCGGCCGAGTTCCACCAGGGTCTTTTTCGCCACGGCGGTCTTCACTTCGGCGTGCCGGAACTTCCGTTCGATATCGCCCCACTTGCCGCTGAAACCCTCGACCGCGATCTGCCCCTGGCTGCCGTCCGCCTGTTCAAGCCTCTCCTCCACGACCTTGCCGATGGCGTCGATCTCTTCGCCCGCCAGCTCCTGCCGCAAACGCTCGGCGTAGATCTCGTGCACCGGCGGATGATCCTTGATCTTCTCGTACATCAGCGGCTGGGTGAAGTAGGGCTCGTCCCCTTCGTTGTGCCCATGCCGCCGGTAACAGAGGATCTCCAGCACCGCGTCGCGGCCGAAGCGCTGTCTCCAGTCCAGGGCCAGGGAGGCGGCGTGGACGACCGCCTCGGGGTCGTCGCCGTGCACATGGAAAATGGGCACCATCAGCATCTTGGCCACATCGGTGGCGTACCGGGTGGAGCGGGCGTCCTCCGGGCTGGTGGTGAAGCCGATCTGGTTGTTGAGGACGATGTGCAGGGTGCCGCCGGTCCGGTAGCCTTCGAGCTGGGAGAGGTTGAGGACCTCCGCGACCATTCCCTGGCCGGCGAAGGCTGCGTCTCCGTGCACCAGAACCGGCAGGACCTTGTTTGTTCCGCCCTCGCCGTACCATTCCTGCCGAGCCCGGCATTTGCCCTCCACGACGGGATCGACCGACTCCAGGTGGCTGGGGTTCGACGCCAGGGTGATGTGGATCCGGTCGCCGTTCGGCCCATCGAGATCGGTGGAAAACCCCTTGTGGTATTTGACGTCCCCCTCGCCGACGAAATGATGCTCCACATTGTCTTCGAACTCGGCGAACATGTGTTCCAGGGGTTTGCCGAAGATATTGACCAGGACATTGAGCCGGCCGCGGTGGGACATCCCCAAAACGAGGTCGCTCACCCCCATGGCGACGGATTTCCGAACCACCTTGTCGAGCAGGGGGATCAAGACCTCCCCCCCCTCCAGGGAGAAGCGCTTCTGGCCGAGGAACCTGCGGTGCAGAAAGGCCTCGAAGAGAGCGGCCTCCTCCAGCTTGCGCAGGATCCTCTTCTTCTCCTCGGTGCTGAATTCGGGCCGGTTGCGGTTCGGCTCCATGCGGTCGATGAGCCACTGCCTCTCTTTCGGCTCCTGGATGTGCATGAATTCGACGCCGATGGAGCGGCAGTAGGTCTCCCGCATGGCTGCGAGGATTTCCCTCAGCGTGGCGGGGCTCGCCAGGAAGCGGCGGTTGTGGAAAGTCGTGTCGAGGTCCTCCTCGCCCAGATCAAAGGCGGCCAGGGAAAGGAGGGGATGATCGGTGGGACAAGGGTTCAGGGGGTCGGTGCAGGCAAGGAGGTGGCCGATGTCCCGGTAGCGGTAGATGAGCGACTGGACGCCGGACTGCTTGATCGCATAAGCGGGGTCGCCCGTGCGCGCCGGCGCCTCTTCCGTCCCCAGCTCGAAACCTTCAAAGAAGGCCCGCCATGCGGAGGGAATCCGGTCCGGGTGTTTCCGCCAGAGAAGATACTGGGCCTCGATCCACTGCGGGCTGATGCCGGCTTCAAAATTCATGGACGGACATTCCAATCGGAGGGTGAGGATGGATCGTCGGAACCGCTGGCGAAGGGGGCTCCGGCGAAAGTTGAAGGGCGACGCCGCGCCGGGGAAAAGTATAGCAAGGAGGAGAAAGGGTTGCAATCCGATTGAGGGATACCGGACCGGCGGAAAATCCCGAGATCTTCTTGGATGTCCTTCCCTCAGCCGGAGCCGAGGGAAGACGGAAGCGAGGAAGGGAGAGTCTCCCGCCGGCGGCGATAGGGAGCGGTCACCTCCTCGATGATCTGCGCCGTCTCCCTGATCTGCCGGTTCAGTTCCTTGAAGGCATAGGTCTCCCAGCTGCTTTTGGCATCGACATTGACGCGCTGCGGATCCCTCCCGGTTGCCAGCCCTCGGTTGCGGCCGGCCGGAACCAGCAGGATCCAGGCATCGGCGATCTCGTGTTCGATGATGAAATCGGCCTTCAATCGCTTCTGATCCCCCATCAGCACCCGGGCCGAAAAGAGTCCGACAAGGCGCTCGATGGCCTCTCCATGGTCGATCAGAAGCTGGTAGGTCTGATCCGGGTTGCTGTTGTCGATGAAAATAACCACCTTGGCGGTGCAGAACCTCTCATAGTCGACCAGCGATTGGGAATGGATCATGGCGGAGGGCCTCATTGGCTGCGATTGGCTGGATTTCAGGGGTTCGACAATACATAGTAACGAGTAACCGCCCGGCTGCAACCGCCAGGCGCATTTTTCCTCCGGAAAATCAGGGAGGTCTACGGCAAGCCGTAGTGCCTGTGGGGCCAATAAGGATATCGATACCAGGGATACCAGGGATCGTAGAAAGGATCCCAATAGTAGGGATATCCATAGTAATAAGGCGGGTAATAGTAGCTCCGGTAAGGTTCTCTCAGGAGGCGGAGCTCACCCACCCTAAAAACCGGATAAACATAGTCGACCCCTCCGATGGGACGGGTTTCGCTCCCCTCCACCATCCCGGTGAGGGTCACCATGCGGCCGGCCTCGTAGACTTCAGGATCCAGGAAATGCCCGATTCTTGCCATGAATCTTCCCCCCGCCTCGTCCACGCTGGTCGGATATCCGGAACGATCAAGGTTATAGCGCAGAATCTCGAGGGTAGTCCCGGCTCTTTCGTTCGTCACCTCTATGATGCGGCCGCCCAGCACCAGGGTGCTGCCCCGCCAGGCTTCCGGGTCGGCCTTGACCTGCTCATATTCCACGGTGGGATCGACTGCGTGCAGCGCCTCGTCGGACAGGACATGAACGCATCCGCTCAGCAGAAAGAGCATGCCTGTAAAGAAGATCGCTGTTTTCATGGCCGCCTCCCCGAATGAAGGTCTTTTATGTCTTTTACTGTCCACCAGCCTCCTATGTCCAGTTTATTCCCCCCTCCGCCCACCGTCAAACTACCCCATTGAAAGGCATCGCCGAAGAGATCGCGGCATCGCAGGCGCGGGCGAACACCGAAAAAAAAAGGACCCGCATTTTGCGGGTCCTTTTTTTGATTTTGATGAAGAGTAGAATTCTCTTTAGAGAGCCTTCTTGATCAAGCTTTCCAACTGGTTCTTGGGAACGGCCCCTACCACCTGGTCGACCACCTTGCCGTCCTTGAAGAGGATCAGGGTCGGGATGCCGCGCACCCCGTACTGGCCGGGGGTGGCGGGATTTTCATCGACATTGAGCTTGCCTATTTTTACCTGGCCGTCGTAGTCTTCGGCCAGCCCGTCGACGACCGGGCTGATCGCCTTGCAGGGGGCGCACCATGAAGCCCAGAAATCCACCAGAACAGGGGTGGACGATTTGAGAACTTCACTCTCAAAAGTATCATCGGAAAGCTGAACGACTTTATCACTGGCCATGGTTCTATCTCCTTTAGCTGACATGGAAGATGAAAGAATTACTGAACCATCATAAAACACCTCCCAGAAAAATCAAGGACTTAATTTCCCGGCACGGACCTTCTTCTTGACACGCCGCTGCCCTCCTCCTATCATCTGCGGAAAGTAAATCATGCGAGGTTCGCCCACGATGGAAAAGGACAGAGTCGCCAAAGCTCTTCAGGATCATTCGTCGGTTATCGAGGAAGCGTTCCGGCAGCAGACCGGTCAGATGCTGGATCTTGCCCGGCAGCTGGTGGAAATTTTTCATCGTGGCGGCAAACTCCTGCTGCTGGGCAACGGAGCCATGGGGTCGATCACCGCACTTGTAGCCAATCACTTTCTGCACCGTCTCTCCCTGGAGCGGCCGCTGCTTCCGGTCATTTCCCTGTGCCAAAACACCGTCCTCGCCACCTCTCTGTGCCGGGGCGGAGAAGGCAAGCAATTCTTTTCCCGACAGCTGCGGGCGCTTGCCGTCAAAGGGGACATGGTCCTGGCCTTCTGTGATGCCTGGCGTGACGAGGCACTGGAGGAGGCCCTCGCCACGGCTCGGCAACTCGATTGCGAAACGGCCGCCGTAATCCATGGCAAGGCAACCATGGAGGAGGAACCCGCCCTGGTGTTCCGGATCAACACCGACTCCGCGTCCCGGGGATTGGAAGCCGCCCTTTTCTTCGGCCATCTTCTCGTTGAGTTGGTGGAAGGAGAACTGTTCGGCATATGACGACCCCAGCTTTAAGCTTTAAGCTTGAGGCCTGAAGCTTGGGCCTCTAACCTTTTTCCTTTAGCCTTCATTATGCCCGACTATCCCATCCTTCTGCAGCTCGAGAACCGCCTTTGCGTCGTGATCGGAGGGGGAGAAGTGGGGCTGCGCAAGGTTCGGTCCCTGCTCCGGTCCGGAGCCCGGGTGCGACTGATCGCTCCCGAGCAGAATGAGCAGGAAGGGGATCTGGAAAAGATTGAGGTCATCCGCCGCGCCTACCGCAGGGGGGACCTGGAGGGGGCTTTTCTGGCTTTCGCCGCCACGGACGACCGGGAGGTGAACGCCGCCGTCCTCCGCGAGGCCCACGAGCTGGGCGTGCTGATCAACATGGCCGATGCACCAGCCGCTGGGGACTTTACCCTTCCGGCCCTGCTGGTCCGGGGGGACCTGACGGTGAGCGTGTCCACCGGGGGAAGCAGTCCGGCGCTGGCCGCTCTGGTCAGGGATCACCTGAGCGGAACCCTCGGTCCCGAGTGGTCTACCGTCCTGGAGATCGCCGCGGCCCTGCGCCGAAAGCGGTTGACACTGGGAAAGAAAACTGAATATAATCGAGCGATTTTGCGCCGTATTCTGGACGGCGGTCTGCCTGCCCTGATCGCCCGCCGGAACACCGCCGGCATCGACCATCTTCTCGAGACCCTCTTCGGTGAGGGTTTTTCACTGGCGGAGCTAGGGATTCACCTGCCGAAAGAGATGACATGAACCTTCACTTCCTGTTCTTCAAAATCACTCTCCTGTTTTACTTCGTCTCGACGGTTCTCTATCTTATCGATGTCATCGCCCGGCGGGAAAAAGCGGGCAAGGCCGCCCGGTGGCTCTTGATCGCGGGCTTCACGGTACACTGCGCCACCCTGTTGAGCCGATACCTGGAATCCGGGTATACGCCGGTGGCCAATCTCTATGAGTCTCTATCCTTTTTCGCCTGGGCCATCGTCGGCATTTTCCTCCTCTTCGACATGCGCTACCGCATGACGGTGCTGGGCGCTTTCAGCTGCCCCCTGGCCGTGGTGCTGATGATTGCCAGCAGCGCCGCGCCCAAAACGGCGACGGAACTCAATCCGGCTCTGGACAGCTGGTGGTTTCCGGTACACGTGGTTCTGGCTTTTACCGGCAACGCCGTTTTCACCGTGGCTTTTGCCGCCGGAGTCATGTATCTGCTGCAGGAGCGGATGCTCAAGAGCAAAAAATTTTCCGCCCTTTATTATCGCCTTCCTTCCCTGGAAACCCTGGACAGCATCAACTATAAATGCCTCACCTTCGGTTTTCCCCTGATGACCATGGGAATAATCTCCGGCGCCATCTGGGCCAATTCGGCCTGGGGCGGATACTGGCGCTGGGACCCGAAGGAAACCTGGGCCCTGATTACCTGGTTCCTTTATGCCGCCCTGCTCCATGGCCGGCTGACTATCGGCTGGCGCGGGCGCCGCGCGGCGATTTTCGCCATCATCGGATTTCTGTGCGTGCTCTTCACCTTCCTGGGGGTCAACCTTCTTCTTACCGGTGAGCACAGTTTCAATGCCTTGGGAGGCCGCTAGGCTTTTGGACGGAACCTATTACGGATCGGCAGTATGAACATTATTGTTGTGGGGCTCAGTCACAAGACCGCCCCCGTTGAAATACGCGAACGTGTCGCTTTTCCTCCCACCGCCATGGAAAAACCACTCCGGGAGCTGATGGCCTTACCGGCTGTCACCGAAGGGGTCATCGTTTCCACGTGCAATCGGGTGGAACTCTATGCCACAAGCAGAGACCCGGAAGCTGGACTGGTGCAGCTCAGGCGCTTTCTCGCCGCTTATCACGGCATCCCATCGCAGGAATTGGAATCCCACCTCTATGATTACCAGGGGGAGGAGGCCATCCGCCACGTCTTTCGGGTTTCCTCCAGCCTCGACTCCATGGTCATCGGCGAGCCGCAGATCCTCGGCCAGATCAAGACCGCTTACGGCTACGCCACCGAATTCAAGACCGCCGGCCTGATCCTCAACCGCTTTCTGCACAAGGCCTTCTCCGTGGCCAAGCGGGTGCGCACCGAAACTGAAATCGCCAGCAACGCGGTCTCCGTCTCCTTTGCCGCCGTGGAGCTGGCCCGCAAGATTTTCGGAAAACTCGAAGACAAGACGGTGCTCCTCATAGGCGCCGGCGAGATGTGCGAGCTGGCGGCGCGCCACTTCATCAACAACGGCGTTTCCTCTGTCATGGTGACGAACCGCACCTTCGAACGAGCGGAAAAACTCGCCGCGGAATTCAACGGCAGGCCGATCCTTTTCGACAGCTTTCCCGATCACCTGCCCCAGGTGGATATCATCCTCACCTCCACCGGAGCGCCCAATTTCATACTCGGCCATAAAACGGTGGAGGAAGTCATCCGCCGCCGCAGGAACAAGCCGATGTTCTTCATCGACATCGCCGTACCCCGCGATATCGATCCCAAAGTGAACAAAATCGACAACGTGTATCTCTACGACGTCGACGACCTGCAGGGTGTGGTGCAGTCCAACCTCAAAGAACGCCAGAAAGAAGCAAAAAAGGCCGAAGGGATCATCGACGAGGAGATCGGCCAGTTTTTCCGCTGGCTGGCGAGCCTGGAGGTGGTTCCCACCATCGTCTCTCTGCGAAGCAAGCTCGAAGAAGTGCGGCGCGGGGAGCTGGAGAAGACCTTCTCCATCCTCAGGGATCTCGACCAGAAAGAGCGCAAGGCTATCGAGGCGCTGACCTCCGCCATTATCAACAAGGTGCTGCACCAGCCCATCACCACCCTGAAAAATTCGCAGAATGACGCCTCCGGCGACAGCTACGTGGACGCCGTGCGGGCTCTGTTCGACCTGAAGCCCCCCGAGCCGGAGGGCGAAATCAAGTCCCTGGACGATCACAATCCGGAGTTAAGGAGCCACAAATCATGAGCAAGAAAACGCTGCGCATAGGAACCCGGGCCAGCCAGTTGGCCCTCTGGCAGGCCAACTGGGTGAAGTCGGAGCTGGAGAAGCGCCACCCCGGCCTGGAGGTCACCCTGACCAAGATCAAGACGCAGGGCGACAAGATCCTCGATGTTCCCCTGGCGATGGTCGGAGGCAAGGGGCTGTTCGTCAAGGAAATCGAGGAGGCCATGCTGCGCGGCGAGATCGACATTGCCGTGCATTCGATGAAGGACGTCCCCACGATCTTCCCCGAAGGACTCGCGCTGCGCTGCATCACCGAGCGGGAGGACCCGCGTGACATCGTCATCTTAAAGCCCGGAGTCAAGAGTTGGCGCGATCTGCCCCAGGGTGCCCGCATCGGCACATCCTCCCTGCGCCGCAAGGCCCAGCTCCTTCACCTGCGCCCTGACCTGCAGATGATCGACATCCGCGGCAACGTCGAAACCCGCATCCGCAAGCTCACCGAAGACGATCTCGATGCCGTGATCCTGGCTGCCGCCGGAATGCATCGTCTCGGATTTACCGAGCAGATCAGCGAATACCTGGAGACCGAGATTTCCCTTCCCGCCATCGGGCAGGGGGCTCTGGGACTGGAAAGCCGTATCGAGGACGCCGAAATCAATGCCCTCATCGACTTCTTCAACCACCCCGCGACTGCCTCCGCCGTCATCGCCGAAAGGGCCTTTCTGCGCCGCCTGGAAGGCGGATGCCAGGTACCCATCGCCGCCTTCGGCGCCGTGAAGGGCGACCGACTTTCTTTCACCGGGCTGGTTTCCAGCGTCGACGGGAAGCAGTTCCTCAAACAGACCGTCGAGGGTCAAGCGGAGGAGGCCGGGCACCTGGGCACCTCCCTGGCCGACGACCTGCTGATCAAGGGGGCCGGAAAAATCCTCAACGAGGTCTATCAGCATGAAACCTTCGACGAGCGCCGGGAAGAAGTCTGATTTTTTTCCTATCGGGTAAATGAAGTAAGGGCACGGCACGCCGTGCCCTTACCGGTTTTTAGGCGGCAGCGACATTGAAAACGGGTATTGTCTATCTCATCGGCGCCGGTCCCGGGGATCCGGGCCTCATTACCGTCAAGGGGCTCGAATGCCTGCGCAGAGCCGATGTCGTCGTTTATGACTATCTGGCCAACCCGGCTTTTCTGAACGAAGCTCCGCCCGAGGCCGAACGGATCTATGTCGGCAAGAAAAAAGGGTGCCACCACCAGCCGCAGGACCACATCAATGCGCTTCTCGAGGAGAAAGCTCGTGCGGGGCTGATCGTGGCCCGTCTCAAGGGCGGGGATCCTTATGTTTTCGGCCGTGGGGGCGAAGAGGCGCTCCATCTGCACAATGCCGGAATACCCTTTGAAGTCGTGCCGGGGGTGACCGCCGGCTTCGCCGCCGCCGCCTACGCCGGTATCCCCCTGACCCATCGCGATTACACCACCAGCCTCGGCCTGGTTACCGGCCACGAAGACCCGGCCAAAAAGATGTCCAGCCTCGACTGGGAAAAGTTGGCCACCGGGGTCGGCACCCTGGTCTTCTACATGGGGATGGCCAACCTTCCCCTGATCACCGAGGAACTCATCGCCCACGGGCGTCCCGCCGAAACGCCGGTGGCGATCGTGCGCTGGGCGACCACTCCCCGCCAGCAGACTCTCACGGCCACCCTGGGGAATGTGGTGGAGAAGGTGCGCGAGGCGGGGATCAAGCCGCCGGCGGTGATCATCGTCGGCGAGGTGGTGGAATTGAGAGAGAAACTTCGCTGGTTCGACAATCGACCCCTGTTCGGCAAGCGGGTCATGGTCACCAGGACGCCGGAGCAGGCCCGGGAGTTCATCGCCCTCCTTGCCCTGCAGGGGGCCGAAGCAGTCTGCTGCCCCACCATCGCCACTGCCGAGCCGGAGAGCTGGTCTGACCTCGACGCCGGTATCGCCGCTTTGGACCGCACTGACTTTCTGATCCTCACCTCCACCAATGCTGTCGACTCTTTCTTCGCCCGCCTCGCGTGGAAGGGGGCCGACGTGCGCTCCCTTGCCGGTGTGCGGATCGTCGCCGTCGGTCCTAAAACGGCGGGGGCGATCCGGGCCCGAGGAATCTCGCCCGACCTGGTGCCGGAAGAGTACCGGGCCGAAGGAGTGGTGGCGCTGCTGAAGGAGCAGGGCATCGCCGGCAAACGCATCCTCTACCCCCGTGCCGACCTGGCCCGCGACTTGATCCCCGCAGAGCTGGCCGCCGCCGGCGCCGTGATCGCCGCCCCCGTCGCCTACCGCACCGTTGCGCCGGTCGGCGGGGGAGATCGCATCCGGGAGCTGCTGACGGCGGAAGAGATCGACGCGGTTACCTTCACCTCTTCCTCCACGGTGGAAAACTTTCTGGAGATGGTCGGCCCCGATGCCGCCGACCTGCTGGAGAAGGTGAACGTGGTCTCCATCGGCCCCCTGACCACCCTAACAGCCGAGCGCATGGGCCTGAACGTCGCCGTCCAGCCTCAGATCTACACCCTTGAAGGGATGATGGAGGCGATGGTCGATTTCTATGCAGAATCCGGAGTCAGGATTCAGGACAGAAAATGCCAAACCCCTGACATCCGATTTGATTCCTGAGACCTGATACCCGAAACCTTTTTACGGAGATGAAAAAATGTTCTTTCCCGAATACCGTGCCCGCCGCCTGCGCCGCAACGACACGATCCGTCGCATGGTCCGCGAAACCCATCTGCGGACGGACGACCTGATTTATCCGATGTTCAGCGCCTTCGGCAAGGGCATCAAGAAGGAGATCACCTCCATGCCGGGTATCTATCAGCAGTCCATCGAGCACATCGTGGCCGAAGCCAGGGAGGTGCACGAACTCGGCATTCCGGCGGTCATTCTCTTCGGTATTCCCGAGGCGAAAGATCCCGTCGGCCAGGACGCCTACAGCGAAACGGGCATCATTCAGGAAACCATCCGGGCGATCAAGAAGGAAGTACCGGAGCTGACCGTGATCACCGACGTCTGTCTCTGCGAATACACCGATCACGGCCACTGCGGGGTGATCGTCGACGGCGATGTCGATAATGACGAAACCCTCAAGCTGCTGGCAGCCGAGGCCCTCTCCCACGCCCGGGCGGGGGCCGATATCGTCGCCCCCAGCGACATGATGGACGGCAGGGTGGCGGCTATCCGCGAGATCCTCGACGCCAACGATTTCGACCATATCCCGGTGATGAGCTATGCCGTCAAATACGCCAGCGCCTATTACGGCCCTTTCCGCGACGCCGCCGAATCGACCCCTCAGTTCGGCGACCGCCGCTCCTACCAGATGGACCCGGCCAACCGCTCCGAGGCCTTCCGCGAGGCGGCCCTGGACGTGCAGGAATGCGCCGACTTCCTCATGGTCAAACCGGCCTTGGCCTACCTCGACATCCTCCGCGACCTCAAGGAGCGTTTCGACCTGCCGCTGGTCGCCTACAACGTTTCCGGCGAGTACTCGATGATCAAGGCCGCGGCCGAGAAGGGGTGGATCGACGGCGAGAGGGTGATGATGGAGACCCTGCTCGGCATGAAGCGCGCAGGCGCCGACCTGATCATCACCTATCACGCCAAAGAGGCGGCGCGGGTGCTGAAAGGGTAAAAAAGGAACACATGACGACAAAAAAGGGGAGCGATTCCGCTCCCCTTTTTTTGCGACCTCTGTCTCGACTGCTTCGGTGGCCTCACCGTCGCGCGGAGCTTTCAGGTCCGTTCACATTCGCTGCGCTCAGGCTCACGGCCCAGAAACCTCCACCCGTCGGTTACGATGGGTTACCCCTTGTGCGCTTCTTTTAAACCGAAAGGGCAGACAGGCTGGAGGGGGCAGGCGGAGCAGAGAGGAAGTCGCTTGCGGCAGAAGGTCTTGCATTCCTCGACGATCAGGGCGTGGTATTCGTTGAACAGGTCCGTCTCGTGGGGGAGATTCGCCATGAACAGAGCCCGGACCGCCTCGTACCCCTCGGTCCCTCCGAGCACTCCCAGGCGGGTGAAAAGGCGCAGGGTGTAGGCGTCCACCACGAAAGAGGGACGTACGCCGGCGTAGAGCAGGATGGAGTCGGCCGTCTCCGGTCCGATCCCCTTCAGGGTGAGCAGCTCCCCGCGAACCTCCTCCAGCGGCCCCGACAGAAGGGACGAGAGACCGCCGCCGTGACGGCGGAAGAGATGCTCGACGAACAGCTTCAGGCGCTCGGACTTCTGGCGGAAGAATCCGGCGGGACGGATGAGTTGCTCCAGTTCCCCGGTTGTCACCTCCCGCAGGGCTTCGGGCGAGAGGGCCTGTGCTCCCTTGAGGTTGGCCACGGCCAGCTCCACGTTGCGCCAGGCGGTGTTCTGGGTGAGGATGGCGCCGACCACCACTTCGAAGGGCGAATCGGCCGGCCACCAGTGCAGGGGACCGAAATGATCGACGAGACGATCGAAGATATCCCTCAATCTGACCTCTTTATCCTCCTCAATACTCACAGAGTTCCGCCAGTCGATCGGCGGCCACTTCGTCGCCGTTGGTGGCCGGACGCTCTTTGGGCGAAGGCTGGGCCAGGAGGGCCTCCAGATCCTCTCCCCAGTCCCCCCGGCGCAGACGATTGTTATCGATCTCACGGGCCCTGCCGTAGCGGTGCAGGCCATCTACCAGGAGGGGCTGCTCGGGGAAAGCGCCCCGGGAGGTATAGAGCACGGCAGTATCGTTGGCGATGGCTTCCGAGACGATGCCGTAACCGGGCTTCGTGATGACGGCATCGGCTGCGCCCACCAGGTCGGGGTAGGGAATCCGGTCCGGGGTTATGATCCGGATATTGGCGCAGTCCGCCGCCATCTCGGTTCCGGCGAGGAAAAACCATCCGGGAATTGTCGCCAAGAAGGAGAAGTCGAAATCCTTCAGCCCGAAGCCGCCGAAGGAGATGAGGCCGACCTTGACGCCTTCCGGAATGCCGAGCTCCCGGCGAACCCCGGAGGGTATGCAGGCGGAACGGCGCGCAACCAAAGGAAGATCTTCGATCGAGCGGAAGGCGTCGCAGGGACCGTGGAAGGGGAGCCGCAGGAGCAGATCGGAGCAGGCATAGTCCCGGCGCATCGATTGCACCACGTCGGCACAATCAGGGTGCGCCGGCGCCATTTCCCCGTAGATCCAGTCCCAGGAGAAATTGCTGATCCCCACCCCCGGAATGTGCGCCCTGGCGGCGGCGGCGAAGGCCAACGCCGGGATGTCCGCAGCCACCACATCGACCCCTTGTTCTCGAAGGGAACGAGCCTCCTCGGCTACGATGGCTTCCCGATGATCCATCAGTTCCCGACAGGCCCGAAAAGTCTCCCCCTCTTGCATGATCAGGCTGTCCTGCTGCAGAACCCCTATATCCAGCCGCCGTCGGCGCACCAGTACCGATGGGTCGAGAAAGCCTGCAAAAAACCACGCATGAGCATCGGAAACCACCTCCACCGCAATGCCGGGATGTCGGCGGCGGAGGGTATTGATGATCTGACAGGAACGGCTGGCATGGCCGAGTCCGTGACCGGTGATGTAATAACGGATTTTTTTCACGGATGCATAAATATCACAGGCAAACGGCTCGGGCAAGGATTAGGATTTCACAAAAATGCCCGGTTTTCGTCTGGCAATTTTTTCAATCTCTGATAAACCTATAGAGGTTTTTCAACGAGAGAATATTCGTACCCGCCAGCAAAGGAGGTCACATGGAAGAGATGTTCTGTTACCAGTGCGAACAAGCCGCCGGAGGTACCGGCTGCACCAAGATCGGCGTCTGCGGCAAGACGCCCGAAGTCGCCGCCATCCAGGATCTGATCGTCTGGGGGCTCAAGGGAGTCGGATTCTGGGCAGATAAGGCCCGTGCCAAGGGAGGAATCGACCGGGAAATCGATGTTTTCATGATCGAGGCCCTCTTCAGCACTGTCACCAATGTCGATTTCGATCCGGAAAACCTGACCACGGTTGCGCGCCAGTGCTCTGCCATGCGTGACCGGGCACAGCAGCTCTATGAGAAATCCGCCGGAGGCCCCTTCCAGGGGGATGTACCCGAAGAAGCCCGCCGTTGGTCACCCCCGGAAAGCCCCGAGCAGGCGGTAGCCGAAGGACGCAGACATCCGGTCATGGTCCCACAGGGCGACCCGGACATCCACTCCGTCCAGCAGACCCTCATCTTCGGGTGCAAGGGGATGAGCGCCTATGCAGACCATGCCCACATTCTCGGGAAAGACAGCGACGAGATCTACGGCTTTATTCACAAGGCCATGGCCGCCACCCTGGACAAGAGCAAGGGGCTGATGGATTTCGTCAATCTCTGCATGGAATGCGGCAAGATGAACATTCAGTGCACCGGCCTGCTCAACGAGGCGCATACCGAGCGCTTCCAGCCGCCGGTGCCGACCCCGGTCAACACAGGGACCCGGGCCGGCAAAGGGATCCTCGTCTCCGGCCATGACCTGAAGATGATCGAGGAACTGCTCAAGCAGACCGAAGGGAAAGGCATCAACGTCTACACTCATGTCGAGATGCTGCCGGCGCACGGCTATCCGGGCCTGAAGAAGTACAAGCACCTCGCCGGCAACTTCGGCGGAGCCTGGCAGGACCAGTACAAGGAGTTCCAGGATTTCGCGGGCGCCATCATCTTCAATACCAACTGCATCCAGCGTCCAGCCGAGAACTACATTGATCGCCTCTTTACCTGGGGCCGTGTGCAGTGGCCGGGCGTAAAGCACATCGAGGGCTGGGATTTCTCCGAGGTCATCAAGGCGGCGCAGGCTGCCGGCGATCTGCCCGAGAAACCGGGCAAGGATATCCTCACCGGCTGCGGTCACCACGCCGTGCTGGGGCTGGCGGACAAGGTCATCGCCGCCGTCAAGGGCGGCCAGATCCGCCGCTTCTTCGTCATCGGCGGCTGCGACGGCGCCAAGACCGGGCGCAACTACTACACTCAATTTGCCGAGCAGCTGCCCAAGGACACGGTCATCCTGACCCTGGCCTGCGGCAAGTACCGCTTCAACAAGCTCGACCTCGGGGACATCGGCGGCATTCCCCGCTTGCTTGATGTCGGCCAGTGCAACGACGCCTACTCGGCGGTACAGATCGCTCTGGCCCTGGCCGACGCCTTCGAGTGCGGAGTGAACGACCTGCCGCTCTCCATCATCCTTTCGTGGTATGAGCAGAAGGCGGTAGTGGTTCTGCTTTCCCTGCTCTCCCTCGGGATCCAGAACATGAAGCTCGGCCCGAGCCTGCCGGCTTTCATCACCCCGAATGTCCTCAACTTCCTGGTCGAGAACTTCAATATCGCCCCGATCGGAAACGTCGCGGACGACATGAAGCAGGCCCTGGGTTGATACGCACCTGATCATGAATGGACAAGAGCGCAGGGAGCCCCCCTGCGCTCTTCTTTTTTACGTCTCAAAGGAGGTGCGCATGTCAGCAAAAACGAAAGCCCGGGCCGTCGGCATCAACCATGTGGCCCTCGAAGTCGGAGATGTAGAAGCCGCCCTGGAGTTTTACGGCAGGCTGTTCGAACTGAAGCTGCGGGGGCGGCACGACGGCATGGCCTTTATCGACCTGGGGGATCAGTTCATCAACCTGTCTCCACGCCGCACCCAGGAAGCGGATCGGGCTCGTCATTTCGGCCTGGTGGTCGACGACAGGGAGTCGGTGCGGCACGCTCTCGAGGAACTTGAGGCCGAGATCCTGCCCAGCCCCGGACTCGATTTTCTCGATCCCTGGGGGAATCACGTGCAGGTGGTGCAGTATGACGGCATCCAGTTCTCCAAGGCACCCAACGTTCTCAAGGGGATGGGACTGGAAGGGCTGGGGAAGACCGCCGAAGCGCTGAGTGAACTGGAAGAAAAGGGAATGAAACCGTAGAGATCATCCCGATTTTGAGATTGCTTGAACCGGGTCTTCCGGAAGCTCCAGCCGGATGGAGTTAACTTAATCCATTGGCTGAAAATATCAAGGATCTTTGCGGGCGCGGCCCAGAACGGCCACACCGACCGCGCCTGCTCCTCCTTCCAGCAATATCCGGCTGCATTCGGCCGCCGTAGCGCCCGTTGTCAGGACGTCGTCGATGAGCAGGACTTTCGCTCCCGCCAGCGGCCTGTGCAAGGCAAAGGCTCCTTTCATGTTGGCCCGGCGAAGCTGCGCGTTGAGGCCCTGCTGAGGGGAGGTCGCCCTGACCCGTAGCAGGTGCCGCGCCGCCACCGGGAGCCGCCACTCTTTCCCGAGAACTTTTGCCAGAAGAAGGGATTGGTTGTAGGTACGCTCTCTCAGGCGGCTATTGTGGAGGGGGACGGGAACCAGCAGGTCGGGGCGGAACCGGGAAACCGGCTCTTCCATGGTCGCCGCGAGCAGCTGCCCCAGCGGACGATCGAGATCGACGGCTCCGCGATACTTGAAATGATGTACCGCCTGCCGCAGGACTCCTTCATAGACCCCGGCTGCCCGGGCCCATTCAAAGGGTGGAGATGCCCGCAGGCAAGCTTCACAGAGATGGTCGGTCCCCTCTTCGGTGGGATAGGGAAGGACGCAGCGGGGGCAGCAGGGGGAGACGACGGGGTGAATGCCGGCGAAACAGGCGGAGCAGATCCCCAACCGAACCGACTCCCGCCCGCACAGCGGACAGGCGGGGGGCAGCACCAGGTTCAGGAGGTCAGCCAGGCTCCGACGCATCCGGCGCGGATTAAACATGAACATATTCCCCCCCCGGGAAAGAAGCGCCAGGGATTTCTCCGGCGCCCCGCAAACCCTTTAACCCTGAAGCAAGCTTCTCCCCGTCATCTCCGCCGGCTTCGGCAGTCCCATCAGATCGAGAATCGTCGGTGCGATATCGGCAAGGATACCCGATCTTAAGGTGGCGTTTTTAAGTTCTGCATCGATCAGGACAAGAGGAACCAAATTTGTGGTATGGGCGGTATGGGGAGACCCTTCGGGATCCGCCATCTTTTCGCAATTGCCGTGATCGGCCGTGAGGATGACAGATCCTCCCGCGTTCAAGACAGCCTCCACCACGCGTCCCGTGCAGGCGTCGACGAACTCCATGGCGCGGACGGCCGCGGGGAGGTTTCCGGTGTGTCCAACCATGTCCGGGTTGGCATAGTTGAGGACGATGAAGTCGAACCTGCCTTCGCCCACCTGTTTCACGACTTCATCGGTCACGGGGCCTGCGCTCATTTCCGGTTTTTGATCATAAGTGGCTACTTCCTGGGGAGAAGGGATCAGTATCCGCTCCTCACCGGGAAAAGGAACTTCGCTCCCTCCGTTGAAAAAGAAGGTGACGTGGGCGTATTTTTCCGTTTCGGCGATACGCAGCTGGGTCTTGCCGGCTCCTGCCAGAACCTCGCCGAGAATGTTGGAAAGATTTTCCTGCGGAAACGCCACGGGCAGGCCGAAGGTTTCGTCGTATTCGGTCATGCAGACGTAGGCGGCGAGATCAGGCGTCTTTTCCCGCTGGAACCCCTTGAAGTCGTCATCTGTGAAGGCCCGGGTGATTTCCCGGGCGCGATCGGAGCGGAAGTTGAAGAAAATGATGCCGTCGCCGTCATCGACGGTTCCCGCCTTTGTTCCCGATTTCTGAATGACCCTGGGCTCGACGAACTCGTCGGTCTGACCGGCGGCATAGGCCTCTTCGATGGCGACTGCTGAAAGGGGGGCCTTCTCCCCCTCACCCAGCGTCATGGCGCGATAGGCGCGGTGGACCCTGTCCCAGCGGTTGTCGCGGTCCATGGCGTAATAGCGGCCGATAACGGTGGCTACCCGGCCGGCTCCGATCGCTTCGAGGCGCTCTTCCAATTGGGCCAGATAGTCGACGCCGCTGGACGGCGGCGTATCCCGTCCGTCAAGGAAAGCGTGGACGCAGATGTCGTCGATGCCGCAGCGCTTGCCGAGTTCGACCAGGGCGTACAAATGGGTGTTGTGGGAATGGACCCCGCCGTCGGAGAGAAGTCCCATCAGATGGAGCTTTCCCCCTTTTTCCTTGATCCTGGCAAGCCCTTCGGTAAAGACCGGGTTGCGGAAGAAATCTCCCTCCTCGATGCTCAGACTGATTCGGGTCAGGTCCTGATAGACGATGCGCCCGGCTCCCAGGTTGAGATGGCCGACTTCCGAGTTGCCCATCTGCCCTTCAGGAAGCCCGACATGGGGACCGGATGCGCCGATGCGGGTAGAGGGAAACTCCCGTTGCAGGGTATCGAGATTAGGGGTCCGCGCCTGACAGACGGCGTTTGCATCACAGGTATCGCTGATGCCCCATCCATCGAGAATGACCAAGGCAACCGGCCCCTTCTTTGAGGAATTCATCAGTGCCGCTCTCCATGATAAATGGCTCGCGCCTCTACAGGGCGGGCGTTACGGATCAGCTGGCGGTCAGCCCGGCTGAAGCTGCCCCAGGTGCCGCACTCGGGACAGCGGCTCAACCATTCGACGGAAGATTCGCCGCAGGTGTCGCAAACATATCCCAGGCTGATCCGGGAGTCGACGCCCAGGGCTTTTTTATACTCTCCGATCGCTTCGTCGATCCGGCTGCGGCGCCGATGAGCCTCGGCCAGCAGCAGATGAAGATGGGGGGTGTCGACCCCTGCATTTTCCACGGCATAGAGCTGTTCAAGAGCCTCATCCACCATCTCCAGTCTCAGGCAGAGTTTGCCGAAAAAGAGCCGAAGCATGAGATCGTCCTCCCGCTCTAGAATGGCGTTGCGGTAGAATGAGAGGAGGGTGGTTGGATCTTCGGCTTCCATGTAGAGATCCTCGAGGCGTGACAGGAAGACGCTTCTTCCGAGATCCTTATACCCTTCCTGCCAGACCCGGTCGGCTTCATCGGGACGTTTCTGGGACTGATACGCATCCCCCAGGGAGACCCGAGCGGGGGTGAAGTCGGGAGCCTGTTTGATGATCTCCTTGAACTCCTCCTTCGCCTGATCGGTCTGTCCCTCGCTCAGGGCCTTGCGCGCGACCTCATAACGGAGATAAAGCTGCTTTTTCTTCTCCTCTTCCAGGCGCTCGCTGCTCGGTCCGGCCTTTAACAGCCGCTTCTGTAGATCCAGCGCCTCCTGCCAACGTTCGTGCCTGATGTGCAGATCGCGAAGGGTTCGAATCGCTTTGCGATTATCCTTCTCGACGGCAAGGATTTCCTTATAGGCCTGCCGGGCTTCTTCATGGTAGTTGGTTTCTTCATAAGTGCTGGCCAGCTTGAACAGGACCTCGAGGTTTCGCGGCTCAATATCCCTGGCCTTGCGAAGCAGATTGACCGCCTCCTGTGAAGCGCCTTCCTGAAGGTGGACACTGGCCAGGGCGATATAGGTTTCGATGCGGGAGGGATCCCGGTCCAGAGCCTTCTGCAGAAGGGCCTTCGCTTTTTTTATGTCTCCGGAAAGGAGCCGTCCCACTCCCTCCCGATAGATCGAGGTAGTTTCCCGCCCTTTTTTGTCCTTGCGATTGAATCGCCAGTGGTGAACACCATGCGTCAGCAGGCTGACCATGTGGAAACCGTAGCCGATCACCAGCCCGGCCATAATCGCTCCGACGATCATGATGGGAATGGGCTGGGTCAGGCTCTGGTCGGAGGTGAGATAGATCGTCACGTCACCGGGGTTGATTCCCCAGAAATAGAGGAAGACAAAAACAAAGGCTATGAACACCGCCAAAAAAATCGCCAAAGCAATCATAGTCACTCCTGGGTGCGTTTCCCCGGGCGGGAAAACTCATTGAAATTCATTCGCCGAATCTTTCGACTTCGGCTTTGCAGTCCACACAATATCTGGAAAAAGGCCGCACTTCCATCCGGCGGGGGGGGATTTCCTCCTCGCAGCGCATGCAGATGCCATATACTCCCTTGGCGAGGCGCTCAAGAGCCGCATCGATATCCCGGACCTTCTGCCGCTGGTTTTCACTGAGGTTGAGCAGAACGTCCCGGCTGTAGGTGTTGGCCGACATGTCCCCAATATCGGGAACCCCGTCCTGCCCGATCTCCCGGCTCGCTTCATAGGAGTCGTGAACCTCCTGCAGAACCTTCCGGCGCATCTGCAGCAGACGCTCGCTGGCTTCTTCCAGTTTCTTCTCGTCCATAGACTCCCGCTCCTATCGATTGTGGTACGGCTCGTTCCGTAGAATGGTCAGACCCCTGTAAATCTGCTCCAGGAGAATGAGACGTGCCATCTGATGGGTAAAGGTCAAGGGGGAGAGGGACAGCAGGAAGTCCCCCCGTTTCTTCACGGTCGTACTCAGCCCGTAGGCCCCTCCAAGGACCAGGATCAACTCCCGCGTTCCATGGACCATGTGCCGGTCGAGCCGTTCGGCAAGCTTTTGCGAATTGAGGGAAGTTCCCCGCTCATCCAGAACTACGGCAAAGGAATCAGCCGGGATCTTCTCCATGATCCGCTCCCCTTCCCTGTCCCGGATGAAGGCGGGGTCGACGTTCTTGCCGCCGCCCTTTTCTTCCTTGAGTTCGACTGTAGTCAGGGGAAGATAGCGCTTGATGCGGCCGACATATTCATTGACCCCTTCCTGCAGATAGGGGGCTGAGATCTTGCCGACGCAGATCAGGCGCAACTTCACCGGACTTCGGCCTTTCTCTCCCAGTGGTATTCGTCAGGGATAGGCACTTCGGCCGCTTCGCTCCAGAGGCCGTCCAGGTCATAGAATTCACGGACCGGCTCCTGAAAGACATGGACCATCACATCCCCGTAGTCGATCAGGACCCAGCGCCCCTCGTTCATCCCCTCGATGGCCAGCGGGGCAGTGGCGTGTTCCTTTTTCAGTCCGGCCCGGATCGATTCGGCCACTGCCTGAACCTGACGGTCGGAGCGGCCCGAGGCGAGCAACAGATAGTCTGTGAGAGTCGATACGCCGGTGACTTCCAGAATGCGAACATTGAAGGCCTTTTTTTCCAGGGCGTAGGCGGCGCAGAAAAGAGCCCGTTCTTTCGAATGCAAAATTAAAACCTTTTCTGGTCCCGATAGAGACCGTGGGTGGAAACATACTCTTCGACGGCGGGAGTGACCAGATACCGTATCGATCGGCCGTCGGCCGCCAGTCGGCGGATGCGGGTGGAGGAAATATCCAGCAAGGTCTCCTCCAGGAAAATCACCCTGTTGCCACTGCGGTGAAGCAAGGTTTTTGACTGCACATCATAGCAGAAGTCCCCCCGGATGGCAACGGGGAGCAGGGCTTGAGGGTCATCGGAGGAGATTCCCGGGCGGGCGGCGACAACGATATGCGCCAGAGGAAAAAGGCGGCGATATTCCCGCCACGATCCGATATCGCGAAAGGAATCCATGCCAATGATGAAGAAGAGTTCCTGATCCGGCTGGTCACGGCGCAGGATCTCAAGGGTGTGGACGGAATAGCTCTTGCCCGTTCGATGGGATTCGAGATCGGAGGCGGCGAAAGCCGGATTCTCGGCGATGGCGGCTTCGACCATGGCCAGGCGCTGGGCAAAAGGGACCTCTTCGGCGACGGGTTTGTGCGGCGGATCGGCGGCAGGAATGAAGAGAACCCGGTCAAGGGAGCACGCCTCGCGCACCTCTTCGGCTATACGCAGATGAGCGAGGTGAATCGGATTGAACGTTCCGCCTAAAATTCCAATTCGCATAAGCGTGAGGGGAGATGCTCTAGCATCACTGCCTTATCTGTCCGTCGCCGAAGACCACGAACTTGCGGGTGGTCAGGTCTTCCAATCCCATGGGGCCGAAGGAGTGCAGCTTGGAGGTTGAGATCCCGATTTCCGCCCCAAGCCCAAGCTGGTTGCCATCGGAAAAACGGGACGAAGCGTTGACCATGACCACGCTCGAGTTGACTTCCTTCAGGAAGCGCTGGGAGTTGGCGTAGTCCCGGGTGACGATCACCTCGGTGTGCAGTGAACCGTAGCGCTGGATGTGACCCACTGCCTCGTCCAGATCCTCCACCACCTTGACCGCCAGGATGAGGTCGAGAAACTCGGCCCCCCAGTCCTCCTCGGTCGCTGTCCTGACCTCTGGAGCGAACTCCCGGGTGATCGGGCAGCCACGCAGCTCGACGCCGTTCTTGCGCATGATCTCGGCGATGCGGGGAATGAAGGTCTCGGCGATGTCCTTGTGGATGAGAAGTGTTTCCATGGCGTTGCACACCCCGGGACGCTGCACTTTGGCGTTGATGCAGATCTTTTCGGCCATTTCAAAATCGGCGCTGGCGTCGACGAAGGTATGGCAGACCCCCTTGTAATGCTTGATCACCGGTATGCGGGAGTTTTCGCTGACGAAACGGATCAGTCCTTCGCCGCCGCGCGGAATGATCAGATCGATCTCCTCCTCCAGCTTGAGCAGTTCGTTGACAGCCTCACGAGCGGTCGTAGAGACCACCTGCAGGGCGGCGGCCGGCAGGCCCATGCGTTCGAGCTCTTTTTTGAGAATCCGGCCGATGGCGGTGTTGGAATGGATCGATTCCGAGCCGCCGCGCAGGACGACCGCATTACCGCTTTTGAGGCACAGACCGGCGGCATCGGCGGTGACGTTGGGGCGCGATTCGTAGATGATGCCGATGACCCCCAAAGGGATGCGCATCCTGCCGACCTGAATGCCGTTGGGGCGTCGCCACATGCCTGTGATTTCACCCACCGGATCAGGCAATTCGGCGACTTCGCGCAGTCCCGACGCCATGTCCCCGATCCGCTTCTCGTCCAGCACAAGGCGATCGATCATGGCGGACGGCAGTCCTTGCTTCCGGGCGGCGGCCAGATCGGCTTCATTGGCCGAAATCAGCTCTTTTGTCTCGGCTTCCAGGGCATCGGCCATGTGCTGCAGAAGGTCGTTCTTGACCCCGGAAGAGAGACCGGCCATGATACGCGCCGCCTCCTTCGCCTCCCGGGCCAGCTGTCGCATTTCGTCGCGTACGCTCATCGATAAACTCCAAAAAAGCAGGTTAAAGGTTCAAGGCTAAAGGTAAAAGGAAGGACAAAAAACGGTTGTCCTTTAACCTTTTACCTTTATCCTTTGACCTATTTTTTTAGAACGAGATTGTCCCGATGAATCACTTCGTCCCCGTACTTGTAACCGAGAATCTTCTCGATTTCACCGGTTTTCTTACCCATGATCCGCAGCAGCTCGGGCAAGGCGTAATTGATGACCCCCTTGGCGAATTCCACCCCGTTCTGATCGCAGAGGCGCACCGCATCTCCCCGATCGAAGCCTCCCTCCACTCCGTTTATCCCAGAGGGCAGAAGGCTCTTGCCTCCGTCCAAAACGGCGCGCTTTGCCCCGTCGTCCACGAAGAGCTTGCCCCGAGGCTTCTTGGTGAAGGCGATCCAGTGCTTTTTGGCGGCCATCCGATTGTTTCCGGGAAGAAAATAGGTTCCCAGGTCCTCGCCGTCGAAGAGGCGGGTCAAAGCGCCGGGAGTGCGGCCGTTGAGGACCACCGTACCCACGCCATAGAGGGCTGCCCGCTTGGCGGCCTTGATCTTGGTGACCATGCCGCCGGTGCCCAGCGCTGTTCCGGCGGTTCCGGCCATCGCCTCGATTTCCGGGGTGATGCGCTCGACCTCCGGAATCAGCCGGGCACCGGGGTTCCGGGTGGGGTCGCTGTCGAAGAGGCCGTCCACATCGGAGAGGATGACCAGAAGATTAGCCTCGGCCAGATTGGTCACCATGGCGGAGAGATTGTCGTTGTCGCCGAAGCGAATCTCGTCCACCACTACGGTATCATTTTCGTTGATGATGGGGGTGATTCCGTATTCCAGCAGGGTCATCAGGGTATTGCGGGCATTGAGATAGCGACGGCGGTTTGCCAGATCGTCACGGGTGAGCAGGACCTGGGCCACTTTGCGCTCCCGAACCACAAACCCCTCCTTGTAGGCCCGCATCAGGCGACTCTGGCCGATGGCGGCCGCAGCCTGTTTCAAGGGGATGGAAGGAGGACGTCCGACGATCCCCAGATCACCCTTGCCGGCGGCCACCGCTCCCGAAGACACCAGAACGATCTCATAACCCCGTTCGAGCAGGGCGCAGACATCCTGGGAAAGTGATGCGATCCGGGGAACGTCCAGACCGTTCTGGTTGGAGACAACCCCGCTGCCGATCTTGACCACCACCCGCCGGACGTGAGAGAAAAGAATCTTGCGCATAAAGCGAAACTTTCATGGAAGTCGCGGAATTTACTTTGAAATTCCGCGCAATCTTACCCTTCTCAACCGGCCCTTGTCAAGGCGTGTCGTTCGCCTCACCCGCCTGCAGGCGGCGCCGGGCTTCCAACACGCCTCCAACGGCGGACACCAGCTCCGGCACCCCGTCGCCGGTGACGGCGGAGATGGGGAACACCCGATACCCACGGGCCTCGAAGAACGGCAGAACGCCTTCAATCCTTTCGCGGACCTCGGTGATGTCTGTTTTGGTCAGAACCACGATCTGCGTTTTTTTCAGCAGCTGCGGATTGTGGCGCTCCAGCTCTTTATTGATGGTTTCGAAATTGTGCAGCGGGTCTCCCTCCTGCATGGAGGAGAGGTCCACCAGATGGAGGAAGAGGTCGGTGCGCTCCACATGCTTGAGAAAGCGGGTGCCAAGTCCGTGGCCCTCGCTGGCGCCCTCGATCAGGCCGGGTATATCGGCCATGACGAAGGTTTTATAGCCGCCGTAGCGCACCACGCCAAGATTGGGAACCAAGGTGGTGAAGGGATAATCGGCGATCTTCGGGCGGGCCGCCGAGGCGGCGGAGATAAGGGTGGACTTGCCTGCGTTCGGCAGCCCCACCAGGCCGACATCGGCCAGGAGCTTGAGCTCCATGCGCAGCCAGCGCTCCTCGCCGGGGGTGCCGGGCTGAACATGACGCGGCGCCCGGTTGGTACTGGTGGCGAATCGGGCATTCCCTCTTCCGCCCATCCCCCCTTTCAGCAGGAGGACCTCCTGATCAGGCTCGGTAAGGTCGGCCAGCAGTTCGCCCGTCTCCTGGTCGTAGACAAGGGTTCCGGGAGGAACCTGAATGACCAGGGGAGCGCCATTTTTGCCGTGCCGGTTCTTCCCCATGCCGTGGGAGCCGCGTTCCGCCTTGTAGTGTACCCGGTAGCGGAAATCGAGCAGCGTGGTCAGGTTGCTTTCGACCCGCAGGTAGACGTCGCCGCCGTGGCCGCCGTCCCCGCCGTCCGGACCGCCCAGGGGAATGAACTTCTCGCGCCGGAAGGAGAGGCAGCCGCGGCCGCCGTCACCCGCCTTTACATGGATCTTTACTTCGTCGACGAATTTCATCTTAAAAGCCGTCCTTTGTCATTTGTCCTTTGTCATTTGTAAAAACCTCTAGATTCGGGCTTCGATTTTGCCTTTACCAATGACAAATGACCAAGGACCAATAACAACTTTATCATAGAAAAAAGCCCGAAGTTCAGGCTGCGAACCTCGGGCTTTTTTGATTCAGGGGAGTTCTCCTGGGGCGATTCAGGCGGTGTAAACACTCACCTTCTTCTTGTCCTTCCCCTTGCGTTCGAACTTTACCACTCCATCGATCAGGGAGTAGAGAGTATAATCCTTGCCGCAGCCGACATTGGTCCCGGGATGGATGGTCGTCCCCCGCTGACGGACCAGAATCGAACCAGCGGTTACTGCCTGGCCACCGAAACGCTTGACGCCCAGGCGCTTGCCAGCGCTGTCGCGACCGTTCCGGGAGCTACCGACGCCTTTTTTGTGTGCCATGGGTAAGCCTCCTTAAGCCTCGATGCCTGTAATCTTCAGGCGGGTGATGGTCTGACGGTGTCCATAGGTCTTGCGGAAGCCCTTGCGCCGCTTGGAACGAAAAACGAGGACTTTCTTGTCCTTGCCCTGTTCCACGATTTGCGCTTTGACTTTCGCGCCAGGCAATAGAGGTGTTCCGATGGCAACCTCTTCTCCGCCGACCATGAGGACCTCGCCAAGCTCGATGGTGTCACCCACCGCGCCTTCAAGCTTTTCGACCTTCACCAGGTCTCCCTCGGACACTTTATACTGTTTTCCTCCGGTCTTGATCACCGCGTACATGCAACTTCACCTCGCTCTCAATATTTTCTTTTTCCAAATGGAAAGACGCAATATAAGCGCAGTTTTTCACCCTTGTCAAGCGAAAATATCGGGAAAATCTTGAAAAATCAGGTTCCCGGGCTGATCAAAAGTGCCCAGGTGCAAGACGGACGAAATCCTTCGGCATAAGGCGTACCGGAAGGTACGTCGTTGACGAAGGATAAGGACAACGCCGCAGATGGGCGCTTTTCATCAGCCCTCTATTGCGTCAGCTGATGCGGATCGTCTTGTATAGAAAGTTCTTGAACCGATAAAAGGTCTTGCGCTCTTCAGGGTCGTCGCTCCTTGGATCGCAGGCGCACAGCAGCGCGGCCACCTTGGGCATGGTGGTCGCTCCCTCGCGGCGGGCCAGCTCCACCACCGCCGCCACGACGTCACGCGAGATGCGGTTCTCCGAATAGGGAGCATAGACCCCTCCCCAGAAATCGCTCTCCTCCCGCAGGAGCGAATCGAAGATCTCCTGCGCCACCTGCCCTGTCAGCCTCTCCGCGGCCCCTTCCGGCACCCCTTCTTCGGAAGCTCCCAGCACCTTCCGGATGTCCTCTTCGGAGATGACGCGCCCCTTGCGGAAGAACAAGGCCCTCAGCAGGATGCTGCGCAGCTCTCGGATATTGCCGGTGTAGTGATGTCTGGAAAGCAGGGTCTGGGCCCCCCGGGAGAGGGAAGGAGTATCGACTTCGCTCTCCTCCGGCTTCTTGTAGACCCGGTAGAGCTTGCCGATAAAGTGCACGGCCAGATCCGGGATGTCCTCGCGCCGCTGGTTCAAGGAGGGGACCTCAATGGTCAGCTCGGAGAGACGGTGATAGAGATCTTCCCGGAACCGCCCCTCGGAGATGAGCTGTTTGAGATTCTTGTTGGTGGCGGCGATGAACAGGACCCGGGCGAAGCGGGTGGTGTTTTCCCCCAGGCGCACGAAACCGCCGTTGTCGAGAAAGCGAAGCAGCTGCACCTGGGTGCGAGGGTCGGCATCGCCGATCTCGTCGAGAAATACCACTCCGCCGTGGGCCTCCTCCAGAATTCCACGGCGGTCGGCGTGGGCGCCGGTGAAAGCCCCCCGTTTGTGTCCGAAGAGCTCCGAATAGGTGAGCTCTCCGCTGTAGGCGGCAATGTTGGTCTTCTGCACCGGCAGCTCGCCTTTGGGGTCGATCCGGGCCTGGTACATCTCATTGAGCCGGGAGAAGATGTTGTTGAACATGAACTCCTTGCCGCTGCCGGTCTCGCCGGTGATCAGGATAGAGGGAAGTCCCAGCGTGGCGGCCTGGGCGTTGGTGCGGCTCCACAAGGCGATACGGTTGGAAATGGGAGGGGTGATCCGCTGGATGAAATCGACGACCTCGTTGGCCTTGGGCGAGTTGCCGATGATGTTGCCGAGCTTGTAGGAAGAGATCTTCGGGTCCTTGTAGCCGACGTCCGAACGCAGGCGGTGGACCTCGGAGGTGAGCTTCTCGATCCGCTGCAGATCGGCCAGGTGACGGGAAATCATCCGGGCGATGATCAGGAGGATGCGCTTGTGCTCGTCGGTGAAGTGGTAGGAGCGCAGGCTGTCGAGGCAGACGACCGCGATGACCTCGTCCTCGAAGACCACCGGCACGGCAATTTCGCTCTTGATCACCTCGGTGATCTCGCGGTAGAGACCGCTGGTGCGCTTCTCCTCGGCAGTGTCGGCCACTACGTAGGGACGTCCGGTGGACGCGACATAGCCGGTAAGGCTGCGCTCCTCCGGCGGCAGGTCCCGCCCCCCAACCCGGATGGGTGGTATGTTCTTCTTCAGCCACTCTTTGCTTTTGGCTCCGACCAGCGTGCCGTCGGGCTCCTCCACCACCAGCCAGCGCTCCCCCTCCTGCTCCCGGACCAGGGCGATACTGCCTGTGTCCGCGCCGATGAGTTCCGTGGCCTTGGACAGCACCCGCACCAGAAAGGGTTGCAGCCCCTCGAAATGCTCCTGGAGGAGATCGCTGATTTCCGACAGGACCTGGATCTCCATGTGCTCGCCGCCGATCTCCTGGATTACCCGCTGGGCCATCTCGGCGTGGGCCTCGAGGAGACCTTTCTCGAAATCGCTGAAGCGGTGCGCCTCCCGGGTGTAGTAGTTCACCAGGCAGATCACCCGCCTGGTGCGCGGCTCGAAGCGCGGCACCACATAGAGTGACTTGAGCCCCAGCTCCTCGGTAAGATAGCGCTTCTGCAGGGTTTCCGAGGAAAGCTTGGGAAAATAGAGGGGGGAGAGCAGGGTTTCGTCGGTGATGATCCCGGCGCTGTTGATATAGCGCGACAGAAGGGACGTGCCGGGCCCGAGATTGATCATCCGATCGTCTTCGTAGACATGCCTGGCCTCCTTCTCCTTGGAATAGGAGGCCAGGATCTGCAGCCCCTCCTCGTCCGTTTCGGAGGCATGAAAGGGAACCAGCACCGACGCCAGGGCGAGCTTATCGATCAGGCGCACCGCCGACTTGACCATGTAGAAGGCGGCGGCCTTTTTCTTCGCCTCGTCCACCCGCCGGGCAAGGACGATCTGCTGGTGGTACTTGCGGGCCTGGTCGATGAGAGGAACGACTTCTTCCAGAAAGCCTTTCAGCACCTGACGCTGGGCATCCGAGGGGAGCTGCCCCTTGCGGCCGCTGTCCACGCACAGCACCCCCACCGAGCGGCCGTGATGCAGGAGGGGAAGATGGCAGCTTGACCTGATGGCGAAGCGCTCGGCCAGCTCCCGGGCGTAGGGACTATGGAAGGTGGCCACGTCCTCCACCTCGGCTTCCTCCTGGCTGATGTGCACTCGGGAAACCAGAAACTCGGCGGAGTTGATGGGGAAGGTCTTCTCCCTGATGGCCCGGGCATGCAGACCGTTGACGGCGGCGCAGGTGAGACTTCCGCTGGTGAGGTCCTCCAGATAGACCCTGCAGCGGTTCTGGCGGGTAATCAGGGCCACCGCCTCCACCAGGACATGGAGGATGTCTTCCAGGTTTTCCTTGCCGTAACTGCCGATTTTTGCCGTGAGGCGCGAAAGCTGTGGGATGTCGAGTACTTCCATTGGGAAAGACCTTTCACTGAGTAAAAAAACAACTCAAAGAGTATAAGGTAAAGAGGGAAGTCTTGTCAAAGGGAATGGCTGTCGGGAAGGAGAGGGCGGCAAAAGGGCATGGCGAAAGAGTTACGCCGCCGCCGGGGGGGGAACGTAGCCGTCGTCAGAAATCTCTGATCTTGAAACGAAGCGGCACAAGGACCTCTCCCTCTACCGGGGTCGATCCCAGGCGCGAAGGGTGAAAGCGCCAGCGGCGGACAGCCCTAAGAGCCGCGTCATCGAGGACGGCATGTTCCGAGGAGCGCTCCACGGAGACGCTGCGAACGTCACCGGCTTCGGAGACGAGCACCCGGAGCAGGACCTCCCCCTCCCAGCCCTGCTCCCGGGCGAGACGTGGATACGGAGGCGGGGCGTTGCGGTCGTAACGGGGGATCGCTTCGACGAGGGGGGCGCTGGCGCTCGCCTTTCCCTCACCGGAGAAGACGGCTGATTCCCGCTCCGGCGGCGGTCCGGGGTCCGCGAAGGTCGACAAAGGCTCGATGATTTTATCCGCCGGTCTTGCAGGTTCGAATTGAGGCTGACTTTCAGCAGAAGCCGGTTCCCGCCCGGGGAGGGAGGCCTTTTTGGCGGCGGCTATTTCTGAGGCGGGCGCCGGACGGAACGAATCCGGTGGACGGTTCGCCGCAAGCGCGTTTCGCGCCACCTTTTCTTCGGCCAGCGTGGCGAATGGAGTGCCGGGAACCTTCTCACCCGGTGCAGGACCCGCGACGACCGGGGGCTGCGCCACCGGGACGATCCCTTCTCCGGCACGTCCGGTTATCGCGGGCGGGAGAGATACAAGACCGATCTCCACCCTGTCGTGATGCTCCTTCACCCGTTCCGAATCGGCAAAGAACACCATCACGGCGGCATGGAAAAGCAGCGAAAAAGTAAGAAAACAGACGACGGTCCGCTTTCTTCCAACAGGTTTTCGGTCGGGGTCTGGAAACATAAAAGTGTCCTGGTATTTCGCAGGCTCTCTTCTTTTACGCCATATCCAGGAACCGGTCAAGCAGGGGGATGGCGCAGACTTTAAAAACTTCCATTTGAAACAAAAAAGCCTACTTTGTTGCTATATAAGATCGGAATAGCTCTTGCAGCAGGCTTACAGATTTCTTTTCAAAAATATTCACATGGTCAAAGTTACTGGAACTTTATACAATGTGTTTGTTTTTGCTTTCTTTACGCTCAAGGCATATGACTTAATCGATCGGCAAATGACAGATAATAATATAATAATAAATTTTTAGTCATTATTTTGATCTTTTACTTGGGGAGGGGACAGGGATCGAACAACAATGAATTATCCCGGAATCTTCCACACTCTCCTGTCCCTGCTTTTGTTCTTTTGGGCCTCCCTGACTTCTCCTCCTTGTTCTTTTGCCGCGCCCATAAAGGAAAATTCTGAGCAGAAGGAAACCTCGGGATACGTTCAATCGGGAAATCCCGCTGAAAACGACACTTCCAAACTGCCCGTTCTGCCAATGGTCACGATTATCGCCGCCCCGGAAGATAGGACGACCGGAAAATCTATCCTCTCCCAAGAGCTGATTGAGCACCTGCCGAAAGGCAACGGCACCATCAATGAGCTTCTTGACGTTCTTCCCGGAGTCCAGTTCAGCGACAAGGCCAATACTTCCTTGCAGGGAGGAGAAATCCTGCCGCCCAACCTTTCCATCTCCGGCGGCAAGACTTTTCAGAACAATTTTCTCATCGACGGCATCGGCAACAACAGCCTGCTCGACCCGGTTTCCACCAGTCGGAATTCCGTCCTGGATGTTTCCAGTCACCCTCAGGAGATTTTCCTGGATTCCCGCCTGATCGGCGAAGTGACCGTCTTTCGGCACAATATTCCCGCCAGGTTCGGAGGCTTTACGGGTGGAGTCGTCGATTCCCGGACCAGAAATCCGGAACCTGTTCCGGGTGGGTGGGTTTTTTACAGGACAACACGGGACGAGTGGACCAGGTTTCACGTCGACAGTGGTGACAGGAGCGATTTCGAAAACTCCCATGAGGCCTCACGGCAACCGGAATTCACCAAACACCATACCGGACTCGGGATCAATGTCCCTCTTGGCCCGAAGGGAGGTCTGCTGGCGTCCTTCACCGAGTTGTACAGCAAGATCCCCCTGAATCACCTGGGAGAAAGCAAGGAACAGACCCGTCGAAACGAAAACTTTTTCCTGAAGGGCATATGGAATCTCTCCCCGGACGACGTCCTGGGCCTCTCGATCCTCCAAGCTCCCTACAGAGAAGAGCATTTCAAATCCAAAACAAAAAACAGCGATTTTACGATCGAGGAGGGAGGGACGGCTGCAAACGCCTCCTGGAACCACTTTTTTGCCGGCAGCAGCCTGGCGGTGGACGCCGGCTTCAAAACAAGTGAGAATACACGGAAGGCCCCACCCCATCATTATTCCTGGCTCGTCCTGGGAGAGAAGGACTGGGGCGAGCTGCTCGGCACCACCAGAAGCTGGGAAGGGGGGTACGGCAACATCGAGAAAACGCAGGAAAGCGCCGAGGCCAGGGCGGAGTTCACCTTTCCCCGAATGGCCACATCGGCAATCGAACAGGAAATTTCTGCCGGGTTGGAATATGCCTGGGCCCATGGAGAATTCGACCGCAAAGAAACGACGCTGATCTTTTCCCTTGCCGTGGCCGACAGTAACGTTCTTTGCGATCAGGATTCTCTCGGATGCGTCGACAACGAGCAGTTTTTCTACAAGCGAACCGCTTATGAGGCAGACTCCGTCGGCGCCACCATCAACAACTACGCCTTCTATGTTGAGGAGCAGATCGACTTCGGCCGCCTCGGGCTGCGTCCCGGCTTGAGGCTCTCCTACGACGATTTCATGGGAAACACCAATTTGGCCCCCCGTCTCGCCGCCACCTATGACCTCTTTGGCAACAGCCGCACTCTGTTCATTGCCGGATGGAACCGTTATTATGGTAAGACCTTGCTGACCTATAAGCTTCGCGAGGCTCAGCGTCCCGCACGGACCGATATCCGGAGTCAGACTCTCGATGCGGAAAACCGTCCCTCGGCCGAATGGAGCAGTACGTACAGCACATCCGCTACTCGCTTTTCCGATTTAGAAACCCCCTTTGCGGATGAGGCGGTTCTCGGCCTGGAACAGCTTTTCTCCGGTGGACGCCTCAATCTCAGCTACGTTCGGCGCGACGGAAGAGATGAATTCGCCCGTGAAAAAGGGGAAATCCAACCGGACGGTTTCAGCTATTACATCCTGAACAACAACGGCCGCAGCAGGCACGAGGAATATTCCCTGATCTGGGAGGGCCGTTGGAAGCGGCACTACCTGTCCCTGAACGCCACTTATCAAGAAACCGAGAGCAGCGCCGAGGATTACGAAACCTTCCTCGATGCGGAAAGACGGGAAGAGCCGGTCTGGTACGAAGGGAAAGTCGTCAAGCGCGAGGATCTGCCGCGGCAGGACTTCAATCGTCCCTGGGTGGCAAACCTCCTCTATTCGGTTCAGCTTCCGTACGGATTCACGTTCACCAATTTCGCCAAATACCGCAGCGGTTTCCATGCCCTGGAACTTATAAAGAAGTCAGACTGGCCGACGTTGGACATACCCGAGGAAGTCGGATCGGCGTATCGGGAAGAAAAAGAGCCCGAATCCTGGGTTTTCGACTGGAAAATAGACTGGCGCAGAAACATGTTTCGCGACCAGGCGCTCCTGTTGAGCCTGGAGATAAACAACGTCTTCAATAAAAAAGTTCCCGTCGGGGGGGAAGCTGCTGAATTTGAAATTGGCAGGCAATTCTGGGCCGGAGCGGAATATCTGTTCTAAAAGGATGATGAATAAAGGTTTCCTTACGATGGACATTTTCTTTCAGCCCGCTAAGGCGCGGTGAAGGTCAGGACGCCGGGGAGCTCTCTGGCCTCACGACGATTGAACACCTGAAGAATATAGTCTCCCGGAAATGGAGGACTCGGAACCACAACGGTCATACGGTCGGAGCTGAGGATGACGGGTTTCCCCAGTTCGATCGGAAGGGGCAGAACCAGCACACCGCCATTCCCGTTCTCCACATGGAGCATCCCGCCGGAAATCGCGAAGGATCGGACATCGGCCGGAAGGGAGAGGCCGCCGACAATTCGCATATTCCCCGGATCGCTGACATCGATCACCTGCAAACCCTGACGGGTGTCCAGAACGTAGGCCCGCTCCCCGACCAGGCTGATGTCTTTTGCGTAATCAGAGACCCTGATGGAGCCGAGAATGTTCGGTTCTCCCGGATTGCTGATATCGAAAACCTGCACGCCGGCCTGGCCGTTCGCAATGAACACCTTCCCACTCTCCGCAAAAACGTCCACTGCCGTGGCGAAGGCCTGCTGCGGCCAAGGCAAGGTTGCGGTGCCCCTCAGCTCGGGCTTTTTGGGATTGCCGACATCGATGATTTGCAGCCCCTGACGGAGACTCGCCAGAAATACCATGCCCTCTCCGGCGTCAATCCTGAATACATCCGAAGACACCTCCAGAATACCGACCTGCCGGGGATTCCTCGGATCGGAGACATCGAAGATGCGCAATCTGCGATTGCACCTCTTCGCCGGATCGGCGGACCGGCCGCAGTCTTCGATCAGAAAAACCATATCGCCCTTCGCGGCGACCGCCACCGCCTCCCCGGAGACCGCCGCGGATCCGATAATCCGCGGAGCGCGGGGATCGCTGATCTCGATGACCTGAAGGCCGGAGGCGCCATCCGCCACATAGGCCAGCCCCCCGGCCACGGCGACCGCGGCAGCCTCTGCCGGAGTCCGGACCGAGCCGATAAGCTTCGAGGAATGGGGATGTGTCGCATCGAAGATCTTGAGTCCCATTGTCCCGTCCGCCAGAAACACCTTTCCCTCTTCGGCGACAAGGGATCGGGCATGACTGTACGTTCCGCGAAAATCCCCGGACAGCGACGGCCGCAGAGCTTCGATGTCGACGATCTTGAGGCCTCTTCGACTGGCGGCGACATACGCTTTGCCGTCGGCGATGGCGACGCTCCGGGCGTTACCCGTATCCACCTTCCCGATAATCTTCGGAGAGGACGGATCATCGATGTCGACCACCAGAACTCCACCGGTGGTTGCGGCGACAAAGGCCCGATTCTCCGTCACCGTCACATTCACGATAACCCCCGACATCTTGATCGAACCGAGAATATCCGGTTTTTCCGGCTCACTCAGATCGAGCACCAGGAAACCTCGGTCGGTATCGGCCACATAGGCCTTTCCATCGGCAACGGCAACTCCGAATATTCCCCCCTCAGATCGATAACTGCCGAGGAGGAAAGGCTTGCGGGGGTCGCTGACATCGAGGACATGCATTCCCCCTGTCATGCATGCCAGATAGGCACGGTCCCCGCTCAGGACTACCTTCCAGGCCGGACCTTCCGTTTTGATGTTGCCGATGATCTTCGGTTTCAGCCGGTGCCGCACATCGATGACCTGCAGGCCGCCGGCAAAATCGGCGACATAGACGATGTCCCCCCGAAAGGCGACCCCCAGGGCCCGATCCTGGGTGGGGACGGATGCAATGATCCGGGGATCTTCCGGGCTGCCGATATCAATGACCTGCAGACCGCCCTCGCCATCGGCAACGAAAGCCGTTTCCCCTTTTATGGCCACGGCCCAGGCTCTTCCCGGGGTTTTGACCGAGCCGACGATGCGGGGCCGAGGGGGGTCGCTTATGTCGGCGATCTGAAATCCCCTGAAAGCGTTAGCCAGATAGGCTCTCTGTCCGGATACCACAACGTCCTGCAAATTGGACCACGTTTCCAGGGAGCCGATCACGGCGGCTCGATTGCCGACATCCAGCGAAAGTGAAATCCGGGTATCGGAATCAAACCCGCCGCCTGACAATGTCACTGGAAGGGATTTCCCAAGGATGCCGCGAATGGCGCTTGCGGCGTCCACCTTCAGCTCGACCACGGAATCTTCCCGTTCGATCAGAACCCTTTTGAAAGCGCCCGCCACCAGCACGCAGGCCAGGACGGCGGCGACGGTGAAAACAAGTAAAGGAATTCTGGCGATCACTTCGTACCCTGTTTGCGTGTCAGAAAAGCGACAAACGAGGACCGGAGTCCGTTCTCCCCGGATATCTTCATTCCATGTCGGCGGCAGTAAAATTCAGCCATTTATCCACCAGCTCGAAAAGCTGCTGCTGTTTGAAAGGCTTGCAGAGGTAATCGTCCACCCCGACGGCCAGAAACCTCTCTCTGTGATCATTCCCGGAATGGGCCGACAGGGCGACAATGGGCGTCAGATCCCCCCCCTGCCGAATCATTCGCACAGCCTCGGGACCATCCATTTCCGGCATGTTATAGTCCATCAGGACCAGATCGTAATTTTTGCTCTGCAGGGCGCCGGCGGCTTCTTTTCCGGTTGAGACAATATCAACGTGGTAACCGCGGGTCTCGAGATGGATGCGAACCAGACGCTGAACATCCCGATTGTCTTCAGCCAGCAAGATCCTTCCCGCCACCCTTTCGGGGGCTATCTTTCCGACCCGAGGTGGAGCAGGGGAAAGCTTCCGGCACTGGCCGCCGCCTGAAGCAAGGAATTCCGTCAACTTCGGACCAAGCTGCGATAGACGCAGAGGTTTGCGCAGGAACCCGACCGCGGCGTCCCGCAATTCGATCTCTTCGCTGGTCGGCAGAGGGGATTCCAGCAGGATCAAGGGTGTTTTCGACAGTGCCGGATCCCGGCGAAGCTCGCTGACCAGTTGAAGAGAACCCGAGGAAGGCAAGTCCGCATCGAGCAAAACCGCCGTGAATGGAGTTCCCTTCCGGGCAGCGGCCCTCAATCTGTCCAGGGCTTCCGGAGCATCGCCGGCTGCTTCCACCTCCAGATCGAGAGCATGAAGGTGCTTCGTAAGCATGAGCCGAAACGACTGATTGTCGTCGACGATCAGAATTCTGAGCCCCGTAAAAACAAAGGGGTGGATTTCGGCGCCAGGCTGTCGCTCAAGGCTGATGACAAATCCGAAATTGGAACCTTTCCCTGGCCGGCTTTCCACATCGACTTGTCCACCCATCAGCCCGACCAGTTCCTTGACAATGGCCAATCCCAGACCGGTCCCGCCGTAATGGCGCGTCGTCGCACTGTTCGCCTGGGAAAAACTGTCGAAAATGAGTTGTTGCGCCTCTTCGCTGATGCCTATCCCGGTGTCTGTCACGTCAAACCTGACCAGAGCCGTTTCACCATCGTCTTGATGCAGCGCAAGTCGAATGACGATCTCTCCCCGATCCGTGAATTTCACGGCATTGCCCACCAGGTTCAGCAGGACCTGCCGCAGGCGGGCCGGGTCTCCTCGAAGAGCCGTAGGCGTGCCCGGCGCGACATCACATATCAGTTCCAGGTTTTTGCCCCATGCGTTCTGGGCGAACAGTGCGACCACCTCTTCCGTCAGATGACCGAGGTCGAAATCGACCGTCTCAAGCTCCACCTTGCCGGCCTCGATTTTAGAGAAGTCGAGAAGGGAGTTCAGGATGGAAAGCAGGGCTTCGCCGGATTTGTAGGAGGTTTCCGCCAGACTGCGTTGCCGGTCATCGAGTTCCGTCTGAACCAGAAGTTCGGTCATTCCCAGGATGCCTACCATCGGGGTGCGAATTTCATGGCTCATCGTGGCCAGAAATTGTGATTTGGCCCGGTTGGCGGCTTCAGCGGCTTCCTTGAGCTGTTCGAGATCAATAACGGTCCCGGCCAATTTGTCATTGGCCTCCCGAAGCTCCTTCGTGCGCCTGTCGACCTTCTGCTCGAGTTCCTGCTGATTCTGCCGCAGTTGGTCGTCGCGAATCTGCAGTTGAACAAGCATTTCATTGAAGCCGTCGACGAGCTTCCCCACCTCGTCAGTGGTCCTGCTTTCCACCCTAAGGGCGAAATCCTTCCGGTCGGAAACGATTTTCATCATTCCGGCCAGATGGAGGATCGGGCCTGAAATCAGATTCTGCAACCGGACGGCGAGATACAGGGCCACGCAGGAGAAGGCTCCTATAAACAGGACGGCTCCCAGAGCATAGCGGGTCAGCCGGGCATAAAGGATGTCCATATCCGAATGAAGATAGACCAGACCGATCTTTTCTCCCTGGTGGAAAACCGGCTGAAACAGCGCCAGATGGTCAAAGGAAAAGCAATAACTCTCCTTTCGCACCTTGACCGCCTCGGGTAGTTTCTCGCAGGCCGGAACAATCGGCTCCGCTTCAAGGATCGGGTTGCCGGTGCGCGCATTGACATACTGGGCAAAAGGCCTGTTCCCGCGATCGAAAACATAGGCCTGCCGGATGAGGGGTTCGGCTCTGAGTGAGGCCAGGATGTCCTCGGCCGATTGGGAATCGCGAAAAACGAGAGGGATGACGACGTTTGTGCCGAGAATCTTGGCCAGGGAGGATGTTTTGTCGAGCAGAGTCTGTCGGAAGGAATAAACTTCGGTAACCATAAATGCCATCGAGGCAAGGAGCATGATGCTGATGCTGCTCAGCATCATGATGGCTATGAGCTTCTGTTTTATGGATGCTTTCCGAAAAAACCCCATTTATCCCCACCCGCCCTATCACTGCGGGACTTTCCTGGAAAATGGCAAATGTATTGAAAAAGATGGAGAATCGTCAGCCGGGCGGCAAACGTCGCAATATTATCAACTTATCGAGTCCTTGCAAAGCCTTTTTGTAAATTTCCCGGTCTTGAGTGCGAGAATTTTGCACCCCTGTCTCTTCTCAGATAAACCTTGCCTCCGGGTAGGAAAAAGTGTATCCACTATGAGCCGCCGGGCGGGGACGATCATGCCTTTCCTCTCCCGGCTCCGCAATTGCCCTGAATTTCGTCACGCCGCAAAAAAGGAGTATCAGAATGGGCATTCTTTCCAATACCGCAAGCATCTGCCAGTTCAGGGTCGAGGGAAACCCGCCCGCCGCCGATCTTTTCGCCTGGGTAGGCGAGCGCCTGAACGGGGACGGATTTCGTTCCATCGACCATACGGCAGAGGAACTTTCCGTCGGCTGGGTTCACATCGACGATGCAAAGGAGAGCAGCTTCGTCTCTCCCAGTACGTTTCAGCGGGACCACTACATCGCCTTCAGCCTGCGCCGGGATCAGCGCCGAGTCCCCGCCAACCTTTTCCGAGCCCATATGGAAATGGCCGAACGCGAATTCCTGATCGCCCATCCCGGCCTGCAGCGAGTCCCCAAGCAGAAGAAGGAGGAGCTGCGGGATGCGGTTCGCGGCGCTCTCCTGTCCAAAACCCTTCCGGCTCCCTCCATTTATGATGCGGTCTGGGACACCCGCACCGGTCTGGTCACTTTTGCCAGCCTGAGCCCAAAAATGGTGGAGCAGTTCGAAAATCTGTTCAAGCAGACCTTCGAGGTATTGCGCCTGGTGGCGATCCATCCTTTCGCCCGGGCCGAAAACGTTCTGGAGGACAGCCTCAAACCGGCCCTGGGAAAAGCCAACGGCGCTTCGACGGACAACGCGCTCGACCTGATCAAGGATAACCGCTGGCTCGGCTGGGACTTTTTGCTCTGGCTCATGTACCGCACCATGAACGAGACCTCCGAATACAGGGTTTCCCTCACCGGTCCCGCCCTGGAGCAGGAGCTTTTCGTCGCCTATCTCAATGATCGCCTGATCCTCCTCGGCGGGGGCGACGGCGGGGTGCAGAAAATCACGGTGGCAGGCCCCCAGGACAACTTTCGAGAGGTGCGCACCGCACTTCAGAACGGAAAGCAGATTAACGAGGCGATCATCTATCTGGAAAAACAGGAGCATCTCTGGAAAATGACGCTGAAGGGGGAGATGTTTCACTTCGCCTCCTACAAAGCCCCGCCCGTCAAGATCGAAAAGGACAACCGCACCGACGAGGTCAGCGAGAGGGAAGCCGTCTTCTACGAGCGGATGTACGTCCTGGAAGAAGGGCTGCAGCTCTTTGACAGCCTCTATGCCGCCTTTCTCGGGGAGCGACTCGGGGACGGATGGAGTGAGCAGAAGAGAAAAATCGAAGAATGGCTGGCCGACGACTGAATGGAAAGCGACGGTAAGACAGGAGATTTAAAGAAGAAAATTTCCAGGCTAGTCTGACAGCCTCCTAGCTGAATCCGAAGCGCCGCAGCGTCTCCTCCGGCGCCTGATCGAAGTGGGAAAACTCCGCCAATCCAGTCTCCTACCTCACTCGGGCGCGGGAAGACCAAAGGCGGGGCGGATAACCTGCAGGAACAGTTCGGCGATCTGCGCATGCCCTTCATCTGACGGATGAAACCCATCCACATCGCTGGTCAATTCGTCCCCCACATCCAGGGTAGAAAGCCGGACCAGCCTGGCCTCGTGACGGGCCACCAGATCTTCGATCACGGCATTGAAGGCCGCGACCCGTTCAAGGGTGACGTCATCATCGGGATCTTCGACGAAACGAGGAAGGGCGGTCAGGTCGGGGAGGTCGCCCACGAAGATCAGGGCGGAGGTCTCCTCGCCCAGCAGTCCGAGGATGGCGTCGAGGTCGGCTCCGAAATCCTCCGGGGAGCGCCCCTGGGTCAGGTCGTTGGCGCCGGTCCAGAGGGTTACGAGGTCGGGGCGGACGTCCAGGGCGAGGCCGATTTCAAGGGCGTTCAGTATGTCGTCGGCCAGGGCGCCGGGGACACCGAGGTTCGTGAGGTCCACGTCCTCCCCCCGCTCCGCTTCCAGGGCATCGTCGATGAGATAGACATAGCCGTTCTCCAGGGGGGAGGCGCCGATTCCGAAGGCATCGCTGGCTCCGAGCGCCATGTAGTCCAGGGGTCCTTCTACCACAGTCGGCGGCGCATCGTCATCAGACGAGCCTCCGCAGGAGGTGAACAGGACCGCCGCCATGATTCCTGCCAGCCATCGATAATTCATAAGTCCTTCCCGCGGGCAGCGGGCTGTTATCCGCTGTCTACCCTGCTCAATTCAGCCGGTTCCGGCTGTTCTCCTCCCAAGAGGGAGAGCTGACATAAGGGCTACGACGATGCTCGTATCCATGATTTCCATTTCGCTTCAAAATCTCCCCTAGAATCGTCGGTCGAAACAATCACTAACATCCGTGTTATCATCAAGATCCGGCGTGTCAAGACAGAGGGGGCATTGACGTTGGAGAGCGCGGGTAGCGTTTGGGTGCAAACGAGAAAGGGGGCAGAATGATTTCTGCCCCCTTTACAGGTAAACTCTCGATTTTAAAGGCCGGTTTTCAGCGGCTTGCGACGATGTTCGCCGTTTGCGACGTCAGGTCGAAAACGACTTTGACCTTTTTGTCTCTCAGCTGTCGCAGAACCTGCTCCACCTTATCCTCCAGCGCACAGCCGGCATCCGCCCAGTCCGCTCCGTCCCGCGTCACGAACTCCTGGATCAGGTTTCTCAGGGTGTCCGGGTGGATCTGTTCGTAAGGGACCTCGATCCCTTCTTCGTTATTTCCGGCTGATTTTTCCCGAGACACGACTTCCTCCCCCTACTCAAGCACCCGCACCTGCATCTCCAGGGGCCTTTTGCCCGGGCCCTGGCTCTCCTTGGCGGCATACCCGACGGGAATGACCGCCATGAATTCCCCTTCGGGCTCGCCGAAAAACTCGATCACCTCATCCTTGATCAGAAAGAGCACTCCGAGCCATACGGTGGAAAGCCCGAGGGAGGTGGCGGCAAGGAGCATGTTCTGCACGGCCGCGGCCGAGCTCTGGATCTCCATGGTGCGAAAAAAGTCGAGGGACTGATTCGCGTTCAGCCGGAAGAGATTGGTCCCGTGGTTGATCAGCTCCCCGGTATTCACCACCGCGATGACCACCGATGCCGACTTGATGCTGCGGGCGGCCATGCGCAGAAGGGCCGAAGAGGCCTTGGGGAAATCCCCGGCCCTTGAGCTGACCAGGGCGGCGAGTTCGGCCTTCTTTTCTCCTTTGACCACCACGAACCGCCACGCCTGCTGATTATGGGCCGACGGGGCCTGGTTGGCGGCCTCGAGGATGGCTTTCAGAGCCTCCTCCGAGACGGGCTGCTCGGTGAAGGACCGGATGCTGTGGCGCTTTTCTATGGTTTTCAGCGTTTCATTCATAAAACCTCCTCCTATCATAAAATCTGGGTATTCGACCTCCCACTTACAGTGACAGCACGGCCTCCCCCTGGAAGAGCTCCTCCCGGATCCTGGAGACTTCGGGGCTTTCGAGGTAGTCGTCAAACGTCATCGCCCGGTCGATGAATCCGCCGGGGGTGAATTCGACGATCCGGTTGGCCACCGTCGACAGGAACGTATGGTCGTGGGTGGCGAACAGGATCACCTCGGAGTAGGCGATCAGCCCGTTGTTCAGGGCGGTGATCGATTCGAGATCGAGGTGGTTGGTCGGCTCGTCGAACACCAGCACGTTGGCCCCGGTGAGCATCATTCGGGCGAGCATGCAACGCACCTTCTCCCCCCCGGAGAGTACGTTGGATTTCTTGGTCGCCTCTTCACCGGAGAAGAGCATGCGGCCGAGAAAGCCGCGGGCAAAACTCTCCCCTTCGGTGGGTGCGAACTGGCGCAGCCACTCGATCAGGTTCAGGTCGTTTTCGAAGTAGCGGCCGTTCTCCTTGGGAAAGGAGGCGGCGGTGATGGTGACCCCGAAGCGGTAGCTGCCGCTGTCGGGTTCGAGCTCGCCGGTGAGGACCTGGAAGAGGGTGGTCTTGGTCAGGGCGTCGCCGCCGACGAAGGCGATCTTGTCCCCCTTGTTGACGGTCAGGCTGAAGTTGTCCAGCACCTTGACCCCGTCGACGGTCTTGGAGAGGTCCTTGATCTCGAGGATGATGTCGCCGCAGGGGCGCTCCGGCTTGAAGACGACGAAAGGGTATTTCCGGGAGGAGACGGGCATGTCCTCGAGGGTCAATTTGTCGAGGAGCTTCTTGCGCGAGGTCGCCTGCTTGGCCTTGGAGGCGTTGGAGGAGAAGCGCTGGATGAACTCCTTGAGCTCGTTGGCCTTTTCCGTGGTCTTGCGGTTTTCCTCCTGCTTCTGCTTCAGAGCCAGCTGGCTGGCCTGGTACCAGAAGTCGTAGTTCCCCACATAGACGGTGATCCTGCCGAAGTCGATATCGGCCACATGCGTGCAGACCTGGTTGAGAAAGTGGCGGTCATGGGAGACGACGATGACGGTGTTCTGAAAGCGGGAGAGGAACTCTTCCAGCCAGGCGATCGATTTCAGGTCGAGGTGGTTGGTCGGTTCGTCGAGGAGCAGGATATCGGGGGCGCCGAACAGGGCCTGGGCCAGCAGCACGCGGACCTTCTCGCCCCCTTCGAGCTCCTTCATCTTCTTGTGGCGCAGCTCTTCGGAGATGCCGAGGCCGTTGAGGAGCACCGCCGCTTCCGATTCGGCCTCGTAGCCGTTCATTTCGGCGAACTCGGCTTCCAGTTCACCGGAGCGGATGCCGTCCTCTTCGCTGAACTCCCCCTTGGAATAGATCGCCTCGCGCTCGGCCATCACCTTGTACAGCCGCTGGTGTCCCATCATCACGGTGTTGAAGACGGTCTCTTCGTCGAAGGCGAAATGATCCTGGCGCAGCATGGCGATCCGCTCGCCGGGACCGGTGGAGATCTCTCCCCTGTCCCCCTCGAGCTCCCCGGCGAGGATCTTCAGGAAGGTTGATTTGCCGGCCCCGTTGGCTCCGATGAGGCCATAGCAGTTGCCGGGGATGAACTTGATGTTGACGTCCTTGAAAATGACCCTCTTGCCGTAGGCGAGGGTCACGTTGTGAGCGCTGATCATGGAAACACTTCTTTCTCTTGAATAAAGGAAAAACTTGAGCCAAGCGGTTGACCGGAAAAGGAAAAACCACAGGGGTGATCCCTGTGGTTCACGAAAGTCATCTTACCATCTAAGGCCGGCCGGTAGCAACCGGATTCCATCCGGATATCAGGAGGCGGCCCGCTCAGCCAGGGACTCCTGCAGTTGGCGGTGACGGGGGATGAGCTGCACCGCCAGCAGGGAGACGAGGCTGAGCACGGCCCCGGCGATGAACGGTATGCGGTAATCGACCATCCAGAGCGCCCCGCCCATCACCGGCAGCACCACGGCGGCGATGTGGTTGATGGTGAAGCCGACCGCCATGCTCGGGGCGATGTCCCGGGGGTCGGCCACCTTCTGGAAATAGGTGCGGATGGCGATGGCGAAGTTGAACAGGATGTGGTCAAGGATGTACATCGCGATCACCACCGCTTTCGACCCGCTGAAGGCGTAGACCAGAAAGACGCCGATCAGGCCTCCGTACTCCAGGGAGAGGACGCACCGTTCGCCGAAGCGGACGATGGCCCGGCCGATGGCGGGGCTCAGCACGTAGTTGACGGCATTGTTGACGACGAAGAGCAGGGTGATCTCCGTCACCGTGCAATCGAACACCTTGACCAGCAGGAAGATCGAAAAGGCGATGAAGATCTGCCGGCGGGCGCCGGCCATGAAAGTGAGAAAATAGAAGAGGGAGTATTTTCGCCGGAAGATCATCCCGGTGTGCTGCGGCTCCACCTGGCGGTGGGTGGGATCCTGAAAAAGCCCCCAGATGCCGGCCGCGACCACCAGGAGGCCAAGCGTCAGAAACATGATCCGGTAGCTGAACGCCAGGCTCATCAGGAAAATCAGGAGCCCCGCGGCGATGCTGGTCGCCGCGGCCAGGCTGCGAAGCCGGCCGAAGACCAGGGGAGAGGTGGCGGTGCTGAAATACTGCAGGGTCAGGGACTGGTTGGTCGTCTCGAAATAGTGAAAACCGAAGCTCATGATCAGGGTGGTTATCACCAGGCCGGAATAGGTGGGGAAAAGCCCGGTCAGGGCCGTGCCGACGCCGAGAAAGACGATGGAGAGGGCCGAGAGCCGATGCTCCCGGATCACCAGCATGACGAACACCGCCAGCAGAGCCAGAAATCCCGGGACTTCGCGCACCGAACCGATGACCCCGATCTGCAGACCGTCCAGGCCGGCGACTTCCACCGCGAAGTTGTTGAACAGGATCATCCAGGCCTGCAGGCCGACGACCGAGGCGGCGGTCTGGACGATCAGAAAGCGCAGCATCGGTCGCTGCTCGGATGGAACCATTTTTCAGAACCTTTCAAGGGGAGATTTCTCAGGACGACAGTCTGCGTCAATGTTCGGTAAAAGATAAAGAAAAAAAGCTGTCCCGACCTCCAGGAGGGCAATTGACAGGGGGCGATTTTGAGCTAGGCGTGTAAGGAGAGAGGTCATTCAGCGAGGAGAGGCGCCATGAGGTCAAGATTTCCCCCTGTACGCTCAGGGCTTGCCACGCTCCTGGGGATTCTACTGGTGGCGGCACCCGCGTCGGGAGGGTCGGATTCGCCGGGGATGAGGTGGGATAAAAGGATCAAGGTGGCATCGGGCGGCGGATACCAGGGCCCCTGGCGCATGAACGAATCGGAATTCCATTACGTGGATGATCCCGCCGTGGCTATTGACGAGAGGGGGATGATCGCGGTCGCTTGGGCCGACCAGTCCCGGCAGGACATCTTCTTCCAGGTCTACGAGCCGAATGGAGGAAAGCGCTTCGAGGAATCAGTCAACGTTTCCAGGAGCCCGCAAGTCTTCTCCTGGCTTCCCCGGATGGTGCTCACCTCCTCCGATCCGGGCCGAGTGTACATCCTGTGGCAGGAGATCGTCTTTTCCGGCGGGACGCATGGCGGCGAAATCTTTTTCGCGCGTTCGGCCGACGGCGGGAAGACCTTCAGCAAACCGATCAATCTCTCGAAGACCATCGCCGGCGCAGGGAAGGGGCGTCTCACGAAGGACTACTGGCACAACGGGAGCTTGGACATCACCCTGGCCCCCAGCGGGAACCTCTACGCCGCCTGGACCGAATACGAAGGAGCCCTGCGGTTCAGCCGCTCCACCGATGGGGGCGTGAGCTTCTCCGAGCCGATGCACATCTGGAACGGAAGCGATGCGGATCCCGCCCGCGCCCCTTCCCTGGCCGCCGGAGCCGGAGGCGAAGTTTATATCGCCTGGACCGTCGGAGAAGAGCCGTCCGCCGACATCCATTTCGCCAGGTCGGCCGATCACGGGCGGTCCTTCGGCGAGCCGCGGATCGTCGCCCGGAGCGAGGGGCATGCCGACGCGCCGAAAATCGCCGTGGACGCCAAGGGGACCGTTCATCTCGTTTACGCCGAAAGCTCCGGCGGCCCTCTGGAGCGCTATCACATCCGCTACGCCCGGTTGAAGGCCGGCGAGGGCGACTTCGAAAAGGCGCGGGAGATTGCCGGACCGGCTGGACGATGGGAGAGCATGAATTTTCCGGGGATGGGTCTGGATGGGGGGGACAACCTCTACATCGTCTGGGAGCTTTTCCCCGAGCCGGTAAGCTATCCTGAAGGGCTCGGGTTCACGTATTCACGGGATGGTGGGCGGACGTTCGCGTCCCCTGCGATCCTTCCAGGGAGCGTCGATCCGGCACTCGGCACCGGCGGCGGCAGGCAAGGGCTGCTGATGAGGAAGCTCGCCGTCAATGCCGATGGAGTGATCGCCATCGCCCACAGCACCTTCAAAAAGAGCGAGTTCAGCTGCATCTGGCTCTTCCGCGGGGAAGCCGCCCAGCGCTGATGGGATTCAGAGCTTGCCGACCATCTCCTTTCCTCCGGGCAAGGTCTTCATCGAATAGGCATAGATATTGAGCAGCTCCAGCCCGCAGACCACCAGCCCGGCGACGAAGACGAAAATGAAATGTTCGTCCAGGGCGTTGGCAACGGCGTAGAAGAAAAAGAACATGGACCGGCAGACGAGATGCCGCCACTTCAGCGAAGGCATGGCACCGCCGGCGGTACGGTCGAGGATCAGAACCACGGTTGAGAAGAGATAGACCGCCAGGGCAAGGGTCGTCAGGGCCGGCGGCGGCGGGCAGCCGAGAAACTGCCGGGTGCTCTCCGCCAGGGGCGCGAGCAGGTCGATCCGGCGGATCAGGAAGAAACAGGTGCTGACCAGGAGAAAGGCGAACAGTCCCTGCAGCCAGCGGCGCGAGAATAATTGGAGCTCCTGCTGGTGATCCTGGAGGTGGTTTCCTCGGCGCCGTGCCGACGGTGCGTCGAAGGTGCTCTGCCGGGTCGCTTCCGGTTCGGGATTCATGCATCCGTTCATGACAACCTCCTTGTCCTAGTGCCCGCGGTCTCACCGCCGCGCATCAGTGCTCCTCGGCTTCGACCTCCTCCCAACCGGTCCACATCGGCTTGAGGTAGGCCATGGGAGTGCGCCCGAGAGTGGCGAGATAGACATGGGTGAAGAGAAAGGCGAAGAGCGAACAGGCCAGAAGAAAATGCACGCCGACGAGTAGCTTCAGCCCTCCGGCTATGAGCACCAGATCCCGCAGGGGGGCGACGTTCATCAGCAGAATGCCGGTCAGGCTCACCAGGGGCATCAGGACGAACATGATGGCGAGGTAGGCCGATTTCTGCAGGGGATTGAACTTGTTCTCCGGCGTCGGATGGTGCGGGCTGGGCTTGCCCTGGAAATAGTTCCAGAAGTAGAAGATGGCCTGCCGCACCAGGCCGTGCCGCAGGTCGTCCCGGTTGGGAACGTACAGCCGGGTCATCTTGTGACTGATGCAGGTGTAATAGAAGAACCAGAGGGAGAAGGAGATGGCCACCAGCAGCCCGGCGGTATTGTGGAGCATGATCGCCGATTTATAGCTGCCGAAGATGTTGAGGTGCTCGGGAAACCGGATCTGGGCGCCGGAGATGCCGAGGGTTACGATGCCGAGTGCGTTCAGCCAGTGCCAGATGCGCACGGGGGTGGGCTGCAGGTAGACCTTGTTGCTTTTTTCGGTGATTTGGTCGGTCATGGTTCGGCTCCTTTTATCGTCTGTTTTTTCGTGTCAGGAAGCGTAGCGTGCCGTGCCCTACCGGCATGACCAGGCCGCCCGCGAGGATGAGAAGCCCAAGAATGTTCAGTGAGGCATTGCGCGTCGCGCCCATCATGTAGAAATCCGGCGTTCCATTGAGGGCGTCGAGGATCGCTCCCCGCTCCACCCGCATCCTGTCGTAGGTGCCGTCCGGCCGGGGCAGGGCGACGAAGCTGGTCTGCATGGCTTCAGGTCCCGAGGCGTGGCAGAAAGTGCAATCCCAGCGGTTGTCGAGAATCTGCAGGTTATGGGTGACCACCTCCGGCATCAGCATCCCCTTGAGTCGCAGGGTGCGGGTCCGGGGCCCGGTGGCGAAGGCCCTGAGTTCGGCCAGGGAGACGAAATCGTCTCCGTCCGTATCGATCAGCGAAGCGATGTCCCCGCCTTTGGCGAGTTTCTCGAGCTCCCCGTAGTCGGCCAGTTCAAAGACCGTGTACCCTGCCTCTGCCCTGGCGCCGGGCCTGCTGAGGTAGAGGGTGATGACGTAGTCTTCCGACGCGGTGTGACAGGTGACGCAGGGAAGCATCTCCAGGTGCAGGTCGGCCTGGGGGAGCCATTTCCCATGCGCGTTTGTCATATCCTTCGCGTCGTGGCAGGCAGAGCACGTTCGGTTCATGTCGTTGCCGGAGACCTCCCGGGAGGAGTGCGCCGCATGGGGGTTGTGGCAGTCGCCGCAGGCGACGTTGCCGGCGTGGGCGGTGGCGGCATATTCATCGGCGACGTCCAGGTGGCAATCCCTGCAGCCCGCCTTGGTGGGAGCCAGGCCGTCGTCGGGGTGCTCGTCTGTGACCGATGCGTGGCAGGCGGAGCAGCCCATTTCACCGTGCGCGGTGTGGTCGAAGGAGCGGGGATCGATGGCCAGCTCCTCCCCTACGGACTCCGCGTCACCGTGACAGCTCAGGCAATCGTCGCTCTCCAGGGCGGCCGCCCCGAGGGGAGAGGCGATGAGCGCCGCCACGGCCAGAGCCAAACCCCATCTTCTCAGTTTCGATCCCATAATCATTCCTCCGGTGCAATGGAAGGCTGTTCGGTCCTGAACAGCACGCGTTGGGAGCTTCTTTTCGATTTGGCCAGATCCTCCGCCAGGGAGCGGAGGGCCATCAGGGCGGAGAAGACCTGGGCCACCAGGATGATGGAGCAGTATCCGAGGAAAAATGTGATGACCAGGCCGCTGAAGCCCTCCATGGGCTGCCAGCCGAAAATCGCCGGCGTCCAGACGATGACCGCCCAAAACGAGCTCAGCGCTCCTATCCAGCAAAGTTCCTTTTTCATGATCGATTCTCCTTTGGCAGTGCCCGGGCACCCGGGCCTAGCGGTACGTACTGGCCGCTTCCTTCTCCCTTGCTTCCTTCTCCGCAGCGGCGGCCCTCCGGGCATTGAGGATGGCGGGGATCACCTGGGCGATGACAATCAGGGCGCAGAAGCCGAGAAATGCCCAGATCACCAGGGGACTGTGGTCCTCGCGTCCCCCGGTCGAGGCGCAGGCGAGGGCAGGCAGCATTGAGAGTCCGGCGGCTGTGAGCATGGTGCTGATTGCGGGTTTCATGAGAGCTTCTCTCCTTTCCGGTTCGGGAAAGTTCTAGTGGATGCTGAGGATGTTCACCACGTTCTTGAAGGCGCAGTCCACGGCCTGCCGGATCTCTTCGCCTTCCTCCGCGTTCATCGGCTTGAGGGCGTGGTAGAAGATCCCCTCCCGGCGGATCCTGCGCAATGTCGGGAGGGATTTCTCGTCCGTGATCAGGATGATGGTCAGGTTCCGGTCACATTTCCTGATAATGGGGACCAGGTCCGCGGCCGCTATCTTTTCGTCGAAATCGTTTCCCATAAGGATGACGTGAGCGTTTTTCCGGAGGATTTCGCTCAGGACAACGGCGGCCGAATCGGTTGTTCTCACCAGGTAGCCCGACTTGAGCAGGACGTCGGCAAGCAGCCGGCGGGTCTCGGTGTCCTTGTCCGCTATGAGAATTCCTCGTTCGTCCATGACCGCCTCTTTTCCCATGGAATCACCCTACTTTCCGTCGCCGGTCGGCACTCTGACCTCCGCCTTCTCTTTGGCAGAGGGGCGGAAGACCTCCTTGAGCAGGACGCCGAAGAGCATCAGCGCGGGGGCGACCTGGAAGGCGATGATCACGGCGATGAAACCGAGGAAGAGGGTGACCCCCAAGTTTTCCGCTCGTCCGATTCCTGCAAGAGCGCCGAAAAGTGCCGCTCCGGCCAGGACCAGGCCGACGATGGCGGATGTGCTGACTGCTTTTTTCATGGTCGTCTCCTTTCTGCATGGTTGTCGACAAGCATCACTGTCGTGTTCCCGGGAGTACGACCAATGTCATTGCATCCGCAATGCCATGCTCGACAAGTTCGGTCCATATCCTGAATGTCATGTAATTACGGGTAATTGAGATGCCATGAAGGGGATTTTGGGGGAGGGTGGATTTTCCTGCCGGAGAAGAAAATTCCTGCCGGACAGGAAATTTTCCTCCCCGGCAGGAAATGATAGAGGGTCAGGACCGGTGCGGATAAGGGGTGTTTTCCTCCGGCGGGCAGTCCGTTTCCGGAGGGTTGCGAAGCGGATCGCGGCGTTCGACCTTGTGCTTTTTCAGGAGAGCATAGAGGCGGGACTGGGAGAGGCCCGAGAGGCGGCAGGCTTCCGGGATGCTTTCTTCGGCCAATGACATCAGGTCGTGCAGATAATGCTTTTCCGCCTCGGTGTAGACCGTCTCCCGGTAGTCCTGGAACTTCGGCAGCCGCCGGGGCGGTTCGCCGGGACGGTCGCCGTCCTCCTTTGATGGGGTGCGCCCGACGCAGTTGCGCATGATATGAACGCGAATGTCGGGTGGGAGGTGCTTGGGGTAAATCGTCGGCTCGAAACGCGCCGTCGCGAAGGCACGCACCAGCGTGTTGGCCAGCTCGCGTACGTTTCCAGGCCAATGGTAGGCCATCAGGGTTTCGCAGAACTCCGGGGAGAAACCCTTGGAGGGGAGGCCATAACACTCACAGAGCCGGTCCAGCTGGGTTCGGGCGATCTCCTTGATGTCCTCTGTTCGCTCCCTCAGGGGCGGCAGGTCGATGGCGAAGGAGCGCAGCCGGAACAGAAGGTCGCTGCGGAACTGGTGTCTGGCCGCCATCTCCTCCAGGTTGCGGTTGGTTGCAGCCACCAGTCGAAAATCGCTCTCGACCTCGCGGGCGCTGCCCAGTGGGCGGAAGCGGCGTTCCTGCAGGACGCGGAGGAAGGTTTTCTGCAGCGACAGCGGCAGCTCCCCGACCTCGTCGAGGAAGAGGGTTCCGCCATGGGCCTGGCTGATCATTCCTTCCCGTGTCTTCTCGGCGCCGGTGAAGGAGCCTTTCTCGTGCCCGAAGAGCAGGCTTTCCGCCAGCGTCTCGGGAAGAGCGGCGCAGTCGACGACCACGAAATTCCTGTCGGCTCGCGGGCTGTTGCGGTGGATGGCCTGGGCGAACAACTCCTTGCCCGTCCCCGTTTCACCGGTAATGAGGATGTTGGCGTCGCTGCCGGCCGCCTGGGCGAGCAGGTTCAGGCAGGCCATGAGCTTGGGGCTGTTGCCGTAGATGTCCTCCCGCTTCAGGGCGCACACGCTCTGCTTCAGGCTCCGGGCCTTTTTCTCGCGGCGGTATTGCAGGGCCCGTTCGAGGGAGAGGGTCATCTCCTTGACCGAAGAGCCTTTTTCAAGGTAGTCCCAGGCGCCGCTTTTGATCGCCAGTTCGGCTCCGTCCGGCTCCCCGAACCCGGTGATGATGATCACCTCGGGTCTGGACGGAGCCTCGGCGATGGCGGGGATGGTCTCGAGCCCGTTGCCGTCGGGCATGCGCACATCGAGGAAGACCACGTCGAAGTCCTCCGAGGCGGCCATTCCGACCCCCTCCCCGAGGGAGCCGCTGCTGGCTGCTTCATGCCCCAGGCGGCGGATCATCAGCTCCAGGGTGGAAACCATCAGGTCGTCGTCGTCGATAATGAGAATGCTTGCCATCGTCACCTCTTCCGCTATCGATTCTGGTCCAGCACCCGCCGGATTATCCTGGCGAATTCGTCCCTCTCCACCGGCTTCATCACCACTTCGCGGATGCCGGCGGCGCGGGCGTCCTGCTCGGTGATCCCCCCGCCGGCGCCGCAGCCCAGACCGGTGCAGAGGATGATCGGAATGTCCCGGCGCAGGCCGAGGATCTCCCGGGCGAGCCTCTGCCCCGTCATGCGCGGCATGGTCTGGTCGGTGATGACGAGGTCGAAGCGATCGGGCTGGGACCGGAAGACTTCCAGCGCCTCAAGACTGTCCGTACCCGCCACCACAGCGTAGCCCAGTTTTTCGAGCATCCTCTGCCCGGCAAAGACCAGGTCTTCCTCGTCGTCGAGGAAAAGGATGCGCTCCCGGCCGCCGGTGAGGGGGACGGAGGAGGTCTCTTCCATGACCTTCTCCGGCAGATCGGTCCGCGGCAGGAAAATGTGGAAGGTGGTTCCCTTGTCCGGCTTACTGGCGAAGGAAATTCCGCCGCCGTGATTCTTGACGATGCCATGGACGACAGACAGTCCCAGCCCCGTTCCCCGTCCAGGCCCCTTCGTGGTGAAGAAGGGATCGAAAATCCGCTCCATGGTCTTTTCCTCCATCCCGTGACCTGTATCGGAGATCGACAGGCGCACATAGCGTCCTCCCGGGAGCTGCGGGACGGCCGCGGGATCGCCCGCCGCCAGGTCGACGTTCTGCAGCATGATGTCGAGGCTTCCTCCTTTCTCCCGCAGGGCGTCGGCGGAGTTGGTGCAGAGATTCATGATGACCTGGTGGATCTGGCCCGGGTCGGCCAGCACCAGTCCGAGATCACCGCCGGAGTGATGACGCATGTCGATCGTGGCCGGCAGGGAGGGCCGCAGCAGCTTCATGCATTCGCCGACGACATGATCGAGACGCACCGGCTGACGCTCCTTTTCCACCTGGCAGCTCAGGGTCATGATCTGTTTGACCAGGTTCTTGGCCCGGAATCCGGCCTTGAGGACGATGGACAGGTGCTCCAGAACGATCGATTTCTCCGGAACATGATCCAGGGCCATTTCCGTGTTGGTGGTGATGGCGGCCAGGATGTTATTGAAGTCATGGGCGATCCCCCCGGAGAGGGTGGCGATCGCTTCCATTTTCTGGGCCTGCCGGAGCTGCCTCTGGAGCTTCACCTCGTGGGTCTGATCGCGTATCACCGCCGCATACGCCGTGATCCCGCCGGCGCCGCAGACGGGAAAGACCCTGGTCT
>NZ_KI421412.1:419412-435370 GCF_000472285.1 Desulfuromonas sp. TF | reverse complement strand
CCTGGGATTCGACCATCAGGCGAAAGAGCTTGCGGTTCGGATCGTCGCTCTCGATCTCCCGGATATTTCTGCCGACCACAACCTCTGTCGTGTCGTCCTTGCGGTGATTGACGAAACGCCCGCTGCGAGCCTGCGAATGGACCTGGGATTCGACCATCAGGCGAAAGAGCTTGCGGTTCGGATCGTCGCTCTCGATCTCCCGGATATTTCTGCCGACCAGTTCGTCCCGTCGGTAGCCGCCGACCGTTTCGAAGGCCGGATTCACATATTGGATCCGTCCCTCCGTATCGAAGGTCAGCACCCCGTCAGACTCCTGTTCGATGATAGCGGCCAGGAGCATCCGTTCCTTCTTCCCGCGCTCCTGTTCCTTGCGCAGACGAAGGGTGGCGATGCCGTAGGAGAGATCGTCGGCGAGTCCCTTGAGCAGGTCGACCTCCTGGTTGTCGAAGGCGTCCGGCTCCCCGGCAAAGATAACCAGGGCGCCGAAGACCTGACCGTGATCGAACAGGGGGAGTGAAATCGAGGAAGCGTATCCGTAACGCAGCGCCCGATTCCTCCAGGGGACCCACTTCGGATCGGTGAGGATGTGCTGGGCGACGCATGGCTTTCCGGTCCGGATGGCGGTGCCGGTCGGCCCCCTGCCATGCTCGTTGTCCCCCCACGAGACTTTCAGGGTTTCCAGGTAGCCGTTCTCATATCCCCACTGGGCGACCGGACACACCGTCTTCTCGGCATCGCTGAGGGCGAAACCGACCCAGGCCAGGCGATATCCTTCGGAGTCGACGATGATCCTGCAGATCTCCCCCATAAGCTCCGTCTCGTCCGTCGCCCGGACCAGTACCTGGCTGCACTCGCTGCGGGCCTTGAGGGCGAGTCGGACCCGCTGCAGCGCCGCGCGCGAATTCTCCAGAGTTCTTTTCGTGTGCCGGATCTGAAAAAAAATGAGTTGGGCCGCCAGCAGCAGAAAGCCGAGACAGGGGATCAGCTCCCAGCGCCGGAGAACGGCAGCATCGGGAAATTGTTCAGAGAAGATGAAGATGGAAAATATCCAGAGTCCTCCCATAAGCCCGAAACAGACAAAAAAAAGGGATAGATTCTGTTTTTTGAGAAGAGTTTTCGAGATCATGGGGTGTCCTTTTTTAAGACTATTCCAATTAAAATCACACCTATATCTTACTACACCAGGAGAGAATTTCCCTTCCGAAGGAGGTGACTTGAAAGAAAAAAGGCGACCAACTGGCCGCCTTTTCTTTTCGACTGAGGATGAAACTGATTCCGATTCGGTTAATGGGTGTCCTGCGAGGATTGGAATTCCTCGGCCGTGTAGCAAAGCACCCTCGGTGATTTGCCGTCGGGGTTGAGCTGGAGTTCGGAGATGGCCATCATCTTGTCGGAAAGCCATGCCTGGGTGAAAACGTCCAGGGGGACGGCGGCAGGCTCATATTTTGGACCGACCAATCGCGCGTTCTGCAGGAAATCGACGACCCTCTCCTTTTTGGACCAGACTGGCAGAGAAAATCCCGTCTCGTCAAGTTCATGGGCATAGACGCTTTTATGGATGCTCCGAGCAACCCACACTTTCCCTGTCGCTTCGATTTCCTCGAGAAAAATTTTTTCGCCGATATATTGGATGCTCATCGCTTTTCGACTCCCTCACGGCCGACAGTTCTGAAGCCCGAGGCGCCGGCCGGAATGTCGCCCCCTCGGCAGGCTAACAGACGACACCCTCGATTCATCTCCTGCCGGCAGACTCGCAGGAGGCAGTGCGTCCTTACCTCCAATCTAGCATAGCGCCGGGGACTTTCCACCCGCGGGCTATACGGCGATGCCGCGCAGGTTGGCTCCCTGGCGCAGCAGCTCGCGCTGCACCTCCCTGGTTTCTACCTGTGCAGGCGAAACCCGCCGCTGAGCGGCCAGGGCGGCGCAGACGCCGGCGGCGTGCCCCGTGGCCATCGACGTCGGCATCACCCGGTAGGACGAGAGCGCCTCGTGGGTGCCCGAGATGCACCGTCCGGCCACGACCAGATTGTCCACCTCGCGAGGCAGCAGGGCACGCAAGGGAATATCGAAGGCCTCCCCCGGCGGCAGGCGCTTGAGGACCGTCCCGGTGCCGGCGGGGTTGTGGAAATCCATGGACCTTGGCGGCGTACGGCAGGGCGATGAAAGGGACGCCGGCAAGGGCCGCGAAAATCAGAAAATGCAGCCGCATGCCGACGGCGAATTCGAATCGCCCGAGCAGGGAGAGCATCTGGCCGGAGGTGTACTTTCCCTTGAGGACCCTGCCCCTGGACGCCCGCAGCATGCCGGCTACGACGGCGTGGGAGTGCTGGACATCCCGCACCTGGCGCTCCATCGGCACCAGCACGATATCGGCCCCGAAGCGATCGACCATGAAATCGGCCGCATTGGAGAGCAGGGCGTGATACCTGTCTTCACTGAGATCCGGAGCCGCCTTTCCCGGCTCCCGGACCGACATCCCGATCAGCCGCCGCTCTCCCAGCAGATCCTCCCGCTCGAGCGTCCCGTCGGGAAGAGTTTCCGGCTGCAGAAGGAGGGCCGGATCGCCGGTGACCAGAATCTCCCGTTCGACGCCGACCTCCTCCAGCAGATGGCGCGCGCCGCGATCACGGACAGTGATTGCCGCCGCCCGGTTCAGGCCGTCGCGGACAACCTCCCGCGCCTGCGGATCGTTGAGCGGTCCGGCGCCGATGGCGTACACCATCACCGGAACGCCGTGTTCATGGGCGAGCAGGACCTCGCGCAGATAGATGGCGGCCTCTGAGTCGAACAGAATCCCTCCGCCGCCCAGCACCAGCAGGTCGAGGCGCCGGATCTCCGGCAGCACCTCGTTGCGGGACATCTTCCGCACCGGCAGGGCGCGATCGACCGGATGCCGCTCCAGGGTGTCCTCCGCGTCGCGGGAGAAGACGGTGATTTCGACCGGCAGGGAGGAGCGCAACTGCGTCACGATCCCCTGCAGGATGGCCTCGTCTCCCAGATTCAGCCCGCCATAGGAACCGGAGATCCCGACCCGATAGATATCCCCTGTTCGCGGCATGGTTGCCTCCATTCGCCCCGCCTGCCGGATCAAAAATCGTTACGGCAGCGGGTGGGTGCCCTACAGTTTACTCGCAAAACATTGCTCAACAAGCAGACGAGAGCCGGCCTGATTTCTGCGCCCGAAAATTATTCACATGAATTCCTGGCATTTTTCCACCTCTATCACTTTGGAAATACTGATTTTCGGATATATTGGAGTGACGGGGAGAGACAGAGGATGAACGTATTCCGCCACGGCGTTTTTTCCAAACTGACAGGGTCGGACCCGGGAGGCCAAGCTCCCGCGGACTGGAGGAGGCGGATGGTCTTTCTCCTGACAATCCTGCTTCTGGTGCCGCTGTCAGGGATTTCCGCCGGACAGCAGGAGGCGGAAGCTCCAGCTGCGGGTCTGACTCCCCCCGAACGGGTGGAAGTGGAAGCCGCCTCTGATCCGGCCATCGCAGAGCGACTGGAAGGGATCCTGGAATCGACCGGGTGGTTCGAGGCGCCGTCGGTGGCTGCCCGGGAGGGGGTGGTATTTATCGACGGACGGGCCATGCGGCGGGAATACCGGGAGTGGGCCGGACAGCTGGCTGCCAATACCGAGGGCGTGGCGGCCGTGGTGAACCGCCTGAAGGTGGAGCGCTCCCCCTGGGATTTTTCACCCGCCCTCGAGGAGTTGCGGGATCTCTGGCAGGAGGCGATCAAGACCTTTCCCCTCTTCGCCTTCGCGGTGGTCATCCTTGCCGTTTTCCTGCTCCTGACCCTTTTCACCGCAGAGATCATCCGGCGGCTGCTCGGGCGCCGGGGGGTGAAGCCGCTGCTGCGCGATGTGGGAGCAAAAGCGGCCGCCATCCCGGTCTTTCTCGTCGGGCTCTATATCGTCCTCAAGGTTTCCGGCCTCAGCCGCCTGGCCCTGACGGTGCTGGGCGGTACGGGAATAGCCGGACTGGTGATCGGTATCGCTTTTCGGGACATTCTGGAGAATTTCCTGGCCAGTATCCTCATCAGCACCCGCAACCCTTTCAAATCGGGGGATCTCATCGAGATCGAGGGACGCACGGGGGTCGTGCAGAAGGTGACCACCCGGGGGACCGTTCTCATGGATTTCGATGGAAACCACGTGCAGATCCCCAACGCCACCATCTACAAGAGCACCATCATCAATTACACCGCCAATCCCAGGCGCAGGATGGATTTCACCGTGGGGATCGGCTACGAGGACGCCATTGGAGAGGCCCAGACCGCGGCTCTGGCCACGGTATCTTCCCACCCGGCGGTCCTTGCCGATCCCGAGCCCCTCGTCCTGGTCGAGTCCCTGGGCGCTGCCACGGTGAACCTTCGCGTCTATTTCTGGTTCGACGGCATCCGGTACAACGGGCCGAAGATCAGATCTTCCCTCATCCGCCGGGTGAAGCGCTCATTCATGGACCAGGGGATTTCCATGCCCGACGAGGCGCGGGAGATTGTCTTTCCCCGGGGGGTTCCGGTGCGCCTGTCGCGGGAAGAGGTTCCCCTGGAGGAGGCACCTCCGGCGGAGATTCGACGGGCCGAGTTGGAGGCCGAGCCCGAAGAGCCCGTGGCCACCGCCGCCGAAGGGGCTCTGGAGAGTGAGGAGGGAAAGATCCGCGAACAGGCCCGCACGGCCAGGGTTCCGGAGGAAGGAGAGGATCTGCTCTGAGACGCGCTGCCTGCTTATGGAAGTCCGGATCGGCCTTGGCCGAGATCTTTCCCAAGAATCCCGGGGACATTCTTTTCCGGCCCGCAGTCCTGCTGTGCCTGTTGCTGACCGTCGCCATTCCTGCCCTGGCGCGTGAAAAGCCGGAGGAGCCCATTCTGTTCGGCGGCGACAGCAGTTTTGCCCCCTTTGAATATCTGGACGATCAGGACGAACCCGCGGGATTCGACATCGACATTCTGCGGGCCGTGGCTGAAGTGATGGGCTTGAAGGTCGAAATACGCCTGGGACCTTGGAGCACGATGCGCAGTCGCCTGGAAGAAGGACGGATCGACGCCCTGGCGGGAATGCGCTATTCGGAGGAGCGGGATCTGCTTCTCGATTTTTCCGCTCCCTACCTGATCAATACGAGCGCCATCTTCGTCCGAAAGGACTCAGCCATTCGCACCTTCGACGATCTGAAGGGGAAGGAAATCCTCGTTCAGCGGGGTGACATCATGGATGATTTCCTCAGGGAGACACCCCTGTCATCGCACATCGTCTTCGTCGACGATCAGATCGAAGCCCTGCGGCTGCTGGCCTCCGGGAAGCATGACGCCGCCCTCTGCACCCGGCTTGCCGGGTTGTATTTGATTCACCATCATGGCCTGGACAATCTCAAGATCACCGGTGTCGATTTTTCAGGAGGATCGTACGGCTTCGCCGTCACCGAAGCGAATACCGAACTGCTGGCACGACTCGATGAAGGCCTGCGTATCCTCAAGTCGACCGGTCGTTACGAAGCCATCTATGAGCGCTGGTTCGGATTGTATGAGAAAAAATCGGTTTTCCGGGAACTTCTCAGGTACGCCATCTGGATCCTCGGGCCGACCCTGCTTCTGCTGGCGACGGCCGTCGTCTGGTCGTGGACCCTCCGCCGTCAGGTCGCCGCGAAAACCCGACAGATATCGGAGCATCTTTCGGAGCGCCAACGGATGGAGGCGGCGCTGGAATCGGAGAGGGAGTTCCGGCAATTCGTCGAGGCCTCGCCGGTACCCATGGCGATCACCGATCAGAATCTGACCATTCTTTACGTCAACAGGAAGTTCACCGAACTTTTCGGCTACACCATCGGGGATCTTCCCGACCTGGGGACCTGGTGGTCGCAGCTTTCTTCCGCCGCCGGTCCGCACCCGGACTCCCGGGAAGGTAAAAGCCCGTCGTTCGATCCGGGGTTTTCTGCCCACGATTGCGGAGAATTGAAGGTCTTTGACAGGGACGGCGCCCCCCTCACGGTGGAGTGCCGGTTCTCCTCCATCGAGGAGCGGCATTTCGTCGTCTTCAACGACGTGACCGACCGCAAAAGGGCCGAAGAGGCGCTGGCATATCGGGCCGAAATCGAAGAGCTGGTCTCCTCCATCGTCATGCGATTCGTGAATCTTGCCCCTGAAGAAGTAGACGGGGCCATCGACCGGGCCTTGGGAGAAATCGGCAAATTCATCGGAGTGGACCGAAGCTACGTCTTTCAGTTTTCCGAAGACGGCACGAGGATGGACAACACCAACGAATGGTGCGCCCCTTCCATTGAACCTCATATTTCGAGGCTCCAGGGACTTCCCACCGAAAGCCTGCCCTGGTACATGAATCAGATCAGCGGAGGAGAGGCTTTCTACTGCCCCTCAGTCGACCGACTCGGTCCGGAAGCGCAGGCGGAGAAGGAAGAATGGCGGCGTGAAGGGATTAAGTCGCTCATCACCGTTCCCATGCTTTACAAGGGCCGGATGGTCGGCTTCGTCGGGTTCGATTCGGTTCGAACCGAACAGTGCTGGCCGAAAAGCGTCCCCTTTCTGCTCCGGATGGTGGGGGAGGGATTCGCCGGCGCCATCGAGAGAAGGCGCATGGAAAAGGAACTGCGCGTAGCCCATCGGGAGATGGAAGCCTTCGTTTATACCGTCTCCCATGATCTGCGATCCCATCTCACCCCCATCATCGGATTCGCTGACTTCCTGGAGACCGGCTACCGTGGGAAACTGGACGAACAGGCGCTCAGCTGTCTTTCCAGCATCGGCGATTCCGGCAACAGGATGCTCGAGGTGATGGAGGACCTCCTCGCCCTGGCCAGCGTCGGAAAACTGGAAATGCCCGATCGGCCTGTCAATGCCCGGGCGGTGGTGCAGGAAGTGGTCGACAATCTGGCGAGCCGCCTCGCTGCTGCCGGCATCTCCGTGACGATAGCCGAGCTGCCCCATCTGCGCGTGCCCAGGACCGTCCTCTCCCGGATTTTCGATAACCTCATCGGAAACGCCCTCCGATATGCCGGTCCGGAGGGCGGGCCCATCGAGGTCGGGGGAGAGCGCCGCGAAGACGCCGTGGTTTTTCATGTCAGCGATCACGGTCCGGGAATTCCGGACAAGGAGAGGCAGCGCATCTTTGAAGCCTTTTACCGGGGATCAACGAAGGGTAACGCCGTCGGCACGGGGATCGGCCTCGCCATCGTGCAGAAGAGCGCCCATCTTTACGGAGGCAGAGCCTGGGCGGAGGAGACGCCCGGTGGAGGAGCGACCATCCGGGTGGAGATGAAGGATGTCTGTCCGGATACCGGGTGAGAGTAGCCCCGGATGCCTTCCGTCGAAGGGATGTATACTGGCTGATATGCCGATATCAATATGGAGCGATACTCGATACTCATCCCGGAAAGGGCGGGAAAGGTCATCGACGATGAATGGCGGGAGACTGCACGATCGCGCCTCATTGTTCTACATCTCATGCAAAGGGCTTTTGCTCATTCCACTTCTGGCCTGCCTGCTCGCCAGCGGATGCGCCGCGGTGAACGGCCCTCGGGCCGAAGATGGCCTTAAAGAGGATGCGCACGGTGAGAGGCTCCCGTTTCCCGCCTCCCGCCGGGAAGCCGCCCCGGTCCCGCCCCCGGAGGGACTGGAGCCCGGACTCGAGCCGACGGTGGTGGCCTACCGCGAGTACCGGGACCCCCTGCTGCACGTGAACCGGGCGATATTCGCCTTCAACGACGTGACCTATCGTTACCTGCTGATCCCGCTGGGGAAGGGGTACGTGCGGGTCGTCCCCGATCCGGTGCACCGGAGCGTGGGCAACTTCTTCTACAATCTGAAGACGCCGATCTATGCCGTGAACCACCTGCTGCAGCTCAAACCGAAGCCGATGGGAAGGAATCTGCTGCGCTTCGGCATCAACACGACCTTGGGAGTGCTTGGCCTTTTTGACCCGGCTCGGAAATGGTGGGGGCTGGAGAGGGAGGAAACCGATTTCGAAGAGACCCTTTCCGGATACGGCGCGGGGTACGGCCTCTATCTGGTTCTGCCGATCTTCGGCCCTTCCGACCTGCGCAAAGGCGCCTCCCTGGTGGTCGATCACTTCCTGAACCCGGTCGTCTATCTGACCGAGAACCCCGAACGGAGCGTCATCCAGGGGGTCGACTTCTTCCAGGAATACGCTCCCGAGGCGGAGCGGTACGAGACTCTTCGACGCAAGGCCGAAGATCCCTACACCTTCTTCCGAAATCTCTATCTGCAGGGAGTTCAGAGGGATGCCGATTACCGATAGGCCGGTTCGCTCCCTCCTCGGAGCGATCGTCGACCATCCAAAGACCGTGCTGATCGTCTTTCTTCTATGCACAGGAGCCCTGGGATGGCAGGCCAGGCATTTCGAGATTGACGCCTCGGCGGACACCCTGCTGATGAGGGACGATCCCAACTACGTCCTCTCCCGGGTCGTGAACCGGCGGTTCTCCCCCCAGGAGTTTCTGCTCGTCGCCTACCGGCCGAAGGACCGCCCCCTTTTTTCCCCGCAGGCGTTCCGGGACATCCGGGAGTTGAGAGAAAAGCTCCGCGGGATCGAGCGGGTGGAATCGGTACGCTCCATTCTCGATGTCCCCCTGTTTACCCTGGCCGAAGGGGGTCTCTCCTCGCTGGAGGAGCCTTCCGAGTTGACCATGGAGCATCGGGGCTACAGCACTGCCGAGCTCCGAAAGGCATTCGGCGGGCACCCCCTGTACGAGGACCTGCTGGTCAACGGCGACCAGACGGCCACCGCTCTCCAGGTCCTGTTCAGGAGCGACCCGGAGCTGGAGGAGATCGAGGACCGCATCGTCGACCTGCAGGTGAAATCGTTGCGGGAGGGACTCTCCGAAGACGAGGAGCGGCAGCTGGAGGGACTCAAGGAGCGGGCCGATCCGATCGAGAGGGAACTCGGCCGGATCCGGGCCGATGAGATCGAGACCATCCGCGGCATCCTCGCCGGGTACGAGGAAAACGCGGAAATCTACCTGGGCGGGGTTCATGTTCTGGGCCAGCAGCTGATCCGGATCATCCGAAACGATCTGATCGTCTTCGGCGGGGCCATTGCGGCCGTGATCTGTCTGCTCCTCCTTCTGCTCTTCCGGAGGTTGCGGTGGGTGGTCATCCCGGTGATCTGCTGCGCCTGCAGCGTGATCGCCACCATGGGACTCTTCGGCCTGCTCGGGTTCAAGACCACGGTCATATCCTCCAACTTCATCGTGCTGCAGCTGATCCTGACCCTGGCCATCGTCATCCACCTGATCGTCCAGTACCGGGAATACGGCGCCGATCACCCTGACTGGGATCAGGCGGAGCTTGTCAGGCAGACGCTGCTGCGCAAGGCGGCCCCCTGCTTCTACGCCGGCATCACCACCTCCGTGGGCTTCGCTTCGCTGCTCTTCAGCGGCATCCAGCCCGTCATCACCTTCGGCTGGATGATGATCATCGCCATGTTCTTCTCCATCGGGGTCAGTCTGCTCCTGTTTCCCGCCGTGCTGGCCCTCCTCGGCAGGGAGAAGAAGGCGGGGACCCTGGGTGTTTCCCGCCGTATTCTGGCATTTTTCAGCGGGCTGGCCCTGCGTCGCCCCGCATTGGTGGCTGCGGCCGGTGCGGCGTTTCTGGCCGCCGGCGCGGGCGGTCTGCTTCTGCTCGATGTGGAAAACAGCTTCATCAACTACTTCAGGGAGAGAACCCGGGTCCACCAGGAACTCTCTTTTATCGACCGGCAGTTCGGCGGGTCGACCCCCCTCGACATCGTCTATACCATTCCGGTGTCCGCGCGTAAGAAGGACCTGGTCATGACAGCCGAGACCGTCTACCTTCTCCAGCGCATCCAGCACGCCCTGAAGCAGCACGAAGCGGTGGGCAAAACCCTCTCGGTGGTCAACATCACGGAACTGGCCAAAGAGGTCAACGAGGGGAAGCCTCTTACCGAATATGAACTCACCGCGGCTTACAGGCTCATGGAGGATGCCGTGCGGGAGGAGCTTCTGGGATCGTTCTTCTCCCCCGAGCACTCCCAGGTGCGGTTCAGCATCCGGATAAAGGACGCCACGGAGGGACTTGACCGGGCCGAGCTGCTGGAGGCGATCCGCGGCGATCTGAAAGAGCTCGGCATACCGGAAGACCGGTACACCCTGAGCAGCCTGTTCGTCCTCTACCAGGACATCCTGCAGCGGCTGTTCCGCTCGCAGATCCTCACCCTGGGGATCGTCTACGTTGTGCTCACGCTGACCTTCCTGGCCGTCTTCCGATCGGTCAGGGTGGCTCTCATCGGCATCGCCCCGAACATCCTGTCGACCCTGGGGGTGCTGGGGGTGATGGGGTGGATGGGGATTCCCCTGGACCTGATGACCATAACCATCGCGGCCATCGCCATGGGGATAGCGGTGGATGACACCATTCACTACATCCACCGCTACCTGGAAGAGCTGAACGGCTCTTCCGAAAAGGCCGTGGAGAGCAGCCACGCCACTGTCGGCCATGCCATTCTCTACACTACCCTCGTCATTACCCTGGGGTTCTCCCTGCTGGCCTTCTCCGACTTCGTGCCCAGCGTGCTGTTCGGGCTGCTGACCGGCCTAGCCATGCTGCTGGCGCTCCTGTGGGATCTCACTCTGCTGCCCGCGCTGCTCAACCGGTTCGGTAGAGCCGGATGATCAGTAGATCTTCCTCCTGGCGAAGGTCGAACCGATGACGGTGAAGGTGTTCTCCACGATGAACAAGGCATGCGGGTCGTGGGTGAAGACAAGTTCTTCCAGGCGCTTGAGCTGAATGTTGTTGATCACAGTCATCAGCACCTTCCTCTCTTCTTTTTTATAGGCGCCTCGCCCGAGGAGGAAAGTGGCTCCGATCCGCAGGCTGCTCATGACCTCATCGGCGATCCCGTCGGCCTCTCGGGAGATGATCAGCGCCATCTTGCGCTGGCTGAACATGGAGAGGCAGTAATCGACCGCCACCGAGGAGACGAAGACCAGGATCAGCGAGGCGATCACCAGGTCGTTGTCGAGAATGAGGAAACACAAGGCGAACAGGACAGCATTGAAGGCAAAGTAGAATTTTCCCAGGCCGATATTGTAGCGCTGCCAGAGTATGACCCCGAGGACGTCGAGGCCGCCGTTGCTCCCCAGCGAGCGCAGCACGATCCCCGCCCCGGCACCGCTCAGGGCCCCGCAGGTGACGGCGGCGTAGAGCTGGTCGCGGATGCCGAAATCGACGTCGAAAAGGGTATAGGAAACGGCGGTCACCAGCATGGCGTAGAGGCTGTAGAGGAGGAAACGCCGGCTGATCAGTATCCAGCTCAGAGCGAACATCGGGATGTTCAGCACCAGATACCAGAGGCCGGCCCCCAGGGTGTCGGTCAGGGTGTGAATGAGCACGGAGACACCGAACAGACCGGCAGGGATAAAACCGTGCGGTTCGGCGATCCCCTTCAGCGCCACCGAATAGATCAGGGTGCCGGCGGTGATCAGCATCAGGTTCCAGGGGACGGAATAGGCGAATTCTCGAGGCGACATGCAGGCTCCCTGTGTGATCGAGATTGGAAATGGAAGATCCGTTACCGAAACACAGGACAGGCGAGCCTGTCAATAGCCGGATCGGTAAAATTAAATCGGTCTGAAAAGAGGCAATTCAGGGCAAGACCGCAGGACTGCCTTTGCGTCATCCGGGCGAGCGTCTCCGGAGTATAGCGCTTGTTCCACTTAAGATTTTTCCGGAGATTTCCAGAACAGCGGTGAGGCCAGGTAGACCAGACCAGCGGTGAAGGTGATGAGCAGGGGGACGGCGTACTGGTCCCGGCGGACGCCCAGGGCGAGAAGGAAGAGGAAGCTGCCCAGCGCCAGAACCTTCACCACCTTCGGGATCCTCGGCAGGATGACGCGGCCGAAATGAGGGTAGGGAACCCGGGAGACCATCAGCAGCGAGGTGACGATCACGATCGCCCCGCGGATCATATCGCCGGGGATCAACAGGACGCTGGTGCCGGCCAGCAGGGCCCCGGCCGGGGAGGGCATCCCCGAGAAGGTAAACACGCCTCCGGCGATTCCCGCCTTTCGTTTTTCGATCACGAAGCGCACCAGGCGGTAGACCACCGCCGCCACATACACCCCGGCGACAACCACACCCGCCCATAAGTGCACGAAGGAAGCGGCGACCACCAGCCCGGTAGTCAGCCCGAAGCTGGTCCCGTCGGCCACATCGTCGAAGACCTCCCCCTTGGGGGTGGAGCCCCAGCGTTCCGCAGCCCGCCCGTCGAAAAGATCCAGAAACTGACCCAGAAAGACCAGCCCCAGCGCATAGACCGTCGGCCGGCCGGTGAGCACCACCCAGCAGCCGGCAAGGCCGCATACCAGGTTCATCAGGCTGAGGATGTTGGCATACCAGTAGTTGGGGATGAGCTTGAAGGCGGTGGAACAGAAGGAAAGAAAGACGCACATGCCGAGGAGCGGCTGGATGGCGCGGCCCAGCAGGGGGAGAGGACCGTAGATCCAGGTCAGGCCGACCACGATCAGGAGCACCACCACCAGGAAGGTCTTGGCCTTGCCGAACAGGTTCGCCGCCTTGATCTTGATGAAGGACCGGGAGGCCTGGCCGATGACGTCGAAGGCCAGAAACAGCCCGAACAGAAGGGGGTCGAGCCAGCCGATCCATGCGAGATAGGCCAGCATCGGGATGTACATGAGCTTGTCCGACAGGGGGTCGATGGTCTCCCCCTCTTCCGTGTACAGGTCGCATTTGCGGGCGATGTCGCCGTCTGTTATGTCGGTGATCATCCAGAAAGTGAAAAACAGAAAACTGGTCCGCGGAAAGCCCAGGTACAACAGGAGCACGGAGACGAAGCCCATGGGATACCTGGCCCGGCTTATGGAATTGGGATGAAGCCAGGGGTGACGCCGCACCCAGGCGATCTGGCTGGGAGTCCGCAGAAACCGGGTGACGGCGAACCGCTCCGCACTCAGCATCAGCAGGACGGGAAGGGCGATCTCAAGCAGGATGGGAATTAAGGAAGTCATAAGCGCGTCGAGCCTGGCGTGCAGGCCGGGTGTTCTTTCCGTCCCGGCAGATTAAAGTTACCGAATATGAAAAGGCCGCCGTCTTTTCAGGTGCCTGCATCTCAGGGGATGGCCGGAAAATGGCGGGGGGATGGAACGCCTGAGGGCATTTGAGATGAAATTTGCGATCCGTGCAAGAAAAAAAAGCTTCTCGCATCGGTTTTGGAGAGACGTCACCGGGCTGAACAGGAGGGAAGCAGGGGGTCGGCCATACCAGAGCCTGTCCCCCTGCATTGCTCTACGGACCCTGGAAACTACTGAAGAACCTTGACGTTGTCCTTGGACCAGGTCTTGCGCCTGCCGTCCACATCCACTTCGAAGAATTCGTCCTCGCGGTTGACGGACACGATCTTGCCGACCTGGTGGGTGACGATATGTTTCAGCCGCTTCTCTTCCCCTGAGCTGACCGAGTTGCAGATCCCTTCGAATTCATCGTGCCTCATGGCTCACCTCTCTTCGGCCTGGGTTAACAATCGAGAAGAACAGTCCCTTTATTGGGGATAGGGGATAGTATAGCAGCGGTTCATTGTATAGCCAGTCCCTTCCGGCCATTGCATCAGCCCTGCCTTCGGGCACTCCGGGGGGAATCATTGACAGGCCTGGCAACTTGAGGTAATTCTGGCCCAGCACTTTTCGAAGCCGACCTTCCAGGTGTCGAAAAAATTTGCTTTTCGCAGGCGGCGGTCCCCATGGGACACCCCCCCGCCGCTCAGGAGGAAACCATCGATGGTGGACCAGGATGCAAAATCCGCAGCCGGTATATGGGAAAAATTGAGGACCAGCCGCTATCTGTGGGGCCTGCTTGCCCTTTGGACCCTGACCATCGGCATCTCCTACGGCTGGAACGCCCACGCCGAAAGGGAAAGGGTTCATCAGCAGGCATTATTCCAAGTTCGTGCCCTGGTTGACAAGGATATCCTCTATCGCCGGTGGAACGCCGCCTACGGAGGAGTCTACGTCGACCGGGAGAAAGTTGAACCCAACCTCTACCTGGGGCAGATGATCGCCGACCGGGATCTGACGGCTACCGACGGCACGCACCTGACTAAAATCAATCCCGCCTATATGACCCGCCAGGTTTTTGAAATCCAGGAGAACCAGCTGGATGTCCGGGCCAGAATGACCAGCCTCAAGCCGATCAATCCCGCCAACCGCCCCGACGACTGGGAGCGGTGGGCGCTGCAGGAGGCAGCCGTGGGGCTCGCCGAAGCGGTGGAGCCGGCCGTGGTCGGCGGCCAGCCGCTGCTGCGCTACCTGCGGCCTCTGGTTGTCGAAACGGACTGTCTCGGCTGCCATGAATCCCAGGGCTACCAGATTGGAGACATCCGCGGAGGGATCAGCGTCTCGATTCCCCTCGCTCCTTTCCTCGCCTCCTCGCACCGGAACCTGATGAACCTGGCCTGGACCCACGGCATTATCTGGCTCCTCGGCGCCGCCGGCCTCGCTCTCGGCTATCGCAACTATCTGGACTACGAGAACGCTCGTCTGGGGGCGCAGGCGGCTCTGGTCGAGTCAAAGGAGGCCGCCGAGGCGGCCAGCCGCGCCAAGAGCGATTTCCTGGCCAACATGAGCCACGAGATCCGAACGCCGATGAACGCCGTCATCGGCATGACCGACCTCGCCCTGGGGACCGATCTCGATCGCGAGCAGCGCGAATACCTCACGATGGTCAAGGGCGCCTCCGAGTCGCTGCTGAACGTCATCAACGACATCCTTGACTTCTCCAAGATCGAGGCCGGAATGCTCGATTTCGAGCAGATCGAGTTCAACCTGCGGGAGACGGTCGACAAGACGATCCAGGCGCTGGCCTTCCGGGCACATCAGAAGGGGCTCGAGCTCGCCTGCTTCATCCCCCCCGAGGCGCCGGAGATCGTCGTCGGCGATCCCACCCGGCTGCGCCAGGTCCTGGTCAATCTGGTTGGCAACGCCATCAAGTTCACCGAGAAGGGAGAGGTCTTCATCCGTCTGCGCCCGGAGTTCTTCGAAAAGGAGGGTAAGCCGGCCTGTCGCCTTTTCTTCGCCGTGCAGGATACGGGCATCGGCATCTCCGAGAAGGAGGTGGCGCGTCTCTTCGAGAGCTTTACGCAGGCCGATTCCTCGACCACCCGCCGCTTCGGCGGCACCGGCCTGGGCCTTGCCATCTCCCGGCGGCTGGTGGAAGGTATGGGCGGCGCCATCGACGTCGACAGCCATTGCGGGCGAGGGACCACCTTCACTTTTTCGACCGTCTTCCCGGTCGCCAGCGGGAGCTGGTGCCCCCTGCCGGCCGTCGAACTTAAAGGGCTCAAGACCCTGGTCATCGACGACAATCCGACCAATCGCTTCATTCTCGGAGAGTTCCTCAGCAGCTGGGAGATGGAGCCGGCTCTTGCCGACGGAGGCGCCAGGGGGGTCGAGATGCTGGAGGAGGCCGCCGCCGGCGGGAAGCCGTTCCAGCTGCTTCTGCTGGATGCCCGCATGCCCGACGTCGACGGCTTCACGGTGGCGGAAAGGGTCAAGGAGAACCCGGCCCTGGCGGGGCTGACCGTCATGATGCTTACCTCCGACGACATCAGCGGTCACGCCGCCCGCTGTCGCAAGCTCGGCATCGGCTCCTACCTGATCAAGCCGGTCTCCCAGTCCGATCTGCACGATGCCCTGGTCGAAGCGCTCGCCGCCGGCAGATTCCCGCGTTTTTCTCCCGTCCCGGAAGTCGCTTTTCCGGTGAATGGAAAGGCGGACGGCCATATCCTCATCGTCGAGGACAACGACATCAACCGCAGGCTGGCCATCACCCTGCTCCAAAAGAGGGGGTGGCGTGTCACCGCCGTCTCCGACGGGGCGCAGGCGGTGGAGGCCGTCTTGGACGGCGGGTTCGACCTGGTTCTGATGGATGTGCAGATGCCGGTGATGGACGG
>NZ_KI421412.1:400097-419402 GCF_000472285.1 Desulfuromonas sp. TF | reverse complement strand
GCGCAGGCGGTGGAGGCCGTCTTGGACGGCGGGTTCGACCTGGTTCTGATGGATGTGCAGATGCCGGTGATGGACGGCCTCGAAGCGACCCGGCGCATCCGCGCCCTCCCCGCCCCGGCGGGGGAGATACCGATCGTCGGCCTGACCGCCCACGCCATGAAGGAGGACCAGGCCAGGTGCCTCTCCGCCGGCATGGACAGCTACGTCGCCAAGCCGGTAAATCCGCCGATACTCCATGCAGCCATCGATGAACTGCTCCGGGGGAAAGGAGGCGAAGCGCCGGCCGGATTTCCGGCAGAATTCGGCGATCTGCTCAAAATCCTGGGAGGGGACCGGGAATTTCTGAGGGATCTTGCAGGCCAGTTCCTTGCCGACTACCGGGATACCCTGGAAGGGATGCGCGACGCCATCGCCGCGAGAGATGGCGGCCGGCTCGAACAGATCGCCCACAGCTTCAAGTCCGTGGTCGGCATTTTCCATGCGGACGAGGCGGTGCGCCTGGCGCAGCAGCTGGAGAACCTGGGGAGTCGGGCCGAACTGGCCGGGACGGGCGAGATTCTGCGCCAACTGGAAGAGGCGCTGGAAAAAGTCGTCACGGCCCTGAAGAAGATATGACCTTCCATGCCGCCGGAGCCCTCCGGCCGCATTCCGGGTCTGAACAAAGAGGGATCAACCCGTTAAATTCGGCAGAAAAAAGCAAGGGTCGGCCAGCATCTCATTCGTTGGCCGACCCTTTCCTGTCCTTCCTCGTGATCGGGACGTTTACTTCCCTTCCGTGAGAGGGGCGCAAGTCCAGCCCTCCTGCCCCTTTTCCAGGATCAGCAGCCGCTCGGCCGCAATCCCCCTGTCTCTCAGATAGTCGTAGGTCCGCCTGGCACCGCCGGCGCCGCGGGGGCAGACGATCACCACCGGATCGCTGTCGGCCTGGAGCCTGTTGACCAGGGTTCCGAGCTTGGCTTTGTCGGCGTCGCTCTGGACGGGATAGGCGTGAGTGGGTTCGGCGCCCTTGACGTGATGTCGGGCGAACTCCTCCTCGACTTGGATATCGACGATGTGGGTCGGCTGATTGGCATTCAGCCGGGCCTCGAGATCCGAGGCGCTGATATACTGGTACTCCTGCGGAGCGTCAGTGGCGAAGGCCACTCCGCACAGCAGCAGGGACCCGAGCAGCAGGGCGAAAGGGCGAAACAGAAACATGGCATCCTCCTTGGCGGGGTTCGGGCGGCCGGGACAGGCGGCCGCCGGAAGTAAAGAATAAATCGAGGAGAAGAAGGAGGCAAATTCAAAAGAACGATAATTCCCATGGATTGCAGAGGAAAAACCGATGACAACCCTTCCGAGGACTACAAGGAGGAGTCGAAAGGGGGGGAGGCGAAAGTTCTTTAGGGGTGATCCTTGCAAGTCTTGCGGCCGAAATTATAGTTCACAAGAGGGCAGAAGTTTTAGAATCGCAAGGATGAACAGGAGAGACGCCATTGAATGAAGAGCGGCTGGTCACGTACCTTAAAGATCATCTGGCCGGAGCGGTTCTGGGAATGGAACTGATAGAGGCCTGCCGGGAGCACAACCGCGACACTCCTCTGGCGACGTTTCTTTCCGGGCTGCTCGCGGAGGTCGGGGAAGACCGGAAAGTTTTGGAGGACCTGATCTCCCGCTTCGATGCGAAACCCTCTGCCGGAAAGATGGCCTCCGCCTGGCTGGCGGAGAAGGGAATGCGGTTCAAGACGGAAGGGTTGGGGTACGACGCGCTCAGCCGCATGGAGGAACTCGAGGTCCTGTTGCTGGGAATCCGCGGCAAACTCGCCCTGTGGGATCTCCTCGGTGAAATACGCAGTGCGGACGATCGCTTGCGGCAGGTCGGATTTCCAGAACTCCGGGAGAGGGCGAAACGACAGATGGAGGAAGTGGAGGCTCGGCGGGTGGAGGCAGCCCGTCAGGCGTTCCTGAGCTGACTCCCTGGTGATCAACGACGGAAAGGAATGTCTCCCCATGAAAGCGGTCCGTGTCCATGGTTTCGGCCCGCCCGAAGTGATGCAGCTCGAAGAGGCGCCCGGACTCATCCCCGGTGAGGGAGAAGTGGTGGTCAAGCTGCACGCTGTAGGTGTGAATCCGGTCGATACGTATATCCGCTCCGGAATGTACAGCCCGGATCTCCCGCTCCCCTACACCCCCGGCAGCGACGGCGCCGGGATCGTCAGCGCCGTCGGCTCCGGGGTAAGCCACCGGCAGGTCGGAGAGCGGGTTTATGTCGCGCGGTCCCTCTCCGGAACCTACGCCGAAGAGGTGCTGTGCAAGGAGTTTCAGACCCACCCGCTCCCCGAGGGGATCAGTTTCGGGCAGGGGGCGGCGATCGGCGTCCCCTACGGCGCGGCCTTCCGCGCACTCTTCCAGCGGGCGGGGGCGGTCGCCGGAGAATTCGTCCTGGTCCATGGCGCCAGCGGCGGCGTCGGAATCGCCTCGGTGCAGCTCGCCCGGGCCGCCGGACTGCGGGTGATCGGCACGGCCGGCACGGAAGAAGGGGAAAAATTGGTGCTGGCCCAGGGGGCCCACCATGTTCTCAACCATAAAGAGAAGGGGTATCTCAGCCGGCTGCAGCAGCTGACCTGCGGCATGGGAGTCAACGTCATCCTGGAGATGCTGGCCAACGTGAACCTCGACCTCGATCTCGGGGTGCTGGCAAAACAAGGACGGGTGGTGGTGATCGGCAGCCGCGGACGGGTCGAGATCGACCCTCGCACCGCCATGGGGCGGGAGGCCGCGATCCTCGGCATGACCCTCTACAACGCCAGCGAAAAAGAACTGGCGAGCATGCATGCCGCCTTTGTCGAGGGACTGTCCAACGGGACGCTGCGGCCGGTGGTGAGCCGGGAGCTGCCCCTGGCCGAGGCGGCCGCGGCGCACCATGCGGTCATCGAGGCGAGCACTTTCGGCAAGATCATCCTGATTCCCTGACCAGGACTTTTTGACGGGGAGAAAGGAACGGGTCCATGGTGAAGGAGCGTGAGACGGCGGATCTCGCCGCAGGCTGCTTCTGGTGCGTCGAGGCGGTCTTCAGCAGACTTCGGGGAGTGGAGAAGGTGGTTCCGGGCTATACCGGCGGGTCGGTTCCGAACCCCACTTATCACGAGGTCTGCAGCGGAACGACCGGGCACGCCGAGGCGGTGAGGATCACTTTCGATCCTGACGCGATCTCCTTCGCCGAGCTTCTCGAGGTCTTCTGGCTCACCCATGACCCCTCCACCCTCAACCGCCAGGGGGCCGACGTCGGCACCCAATATCGTTCGGCCATTTTCTATCAAAACGAGAGTCAGCGGGAGATCGCCGAGAAATCGAGGCGGGAGGCCGGGGAGGCGGGCCTCTGGCCCGATCCGATCGTGACCGAGATCGTTCCGGCCGCCGACTTCTACGAGGCTGAGGAGTACCACCGGGACTACTATCGGCTGAATCCCCACCAGGGCTACTGCCGGCTCGTCATCGACCCGAAAATCAGAAAACTGCAAAAGGAGTTCGCCGACAAACTGAAAGCAGGCTGATGAAAAACGCCCATCTGCGCGTTGGCCTCACCCTTCGTCAACGACGTACCGTCCAGGTACGCCTTATTCCTCAGGATTTCAGCCGCCTTGCATCTGGGCATTTTTGATCAGCCTGGAAACCACCCTGCTGATCCGTTGCAATTCCCTTGTTCGGCAATAATATTGAAACAGTCGAAGCGGGTTCTTCATCATTCCCGCAGGATCAACGCTGCCGTCCTTCCGGGCGGTCCTGACAAGGGGTTGCGTCATGAAACAGGTCTGCGAGATGCATTCATCCATCCGAACGTTATTCACCGTCTTCCTCACTCTTTTCTGTCTCCTGCCGGCGAAGGTTCTTCCAGCCGAGGGGCGTCACGACCATTCCGCCCACTCCGCCCACCTCTCCGGGGACGTGCCTCTGGTCGACGGGCTGGTCGACCTCGGCTTCGCTATTACCACCGACAATCCGAAGGCGCAGGAGTATTTCAACCAGGGGCTGGTGCTGAGTTACGGGTTCGATCACGCCGATGCCGAGGTTTCCTTTCTGAAGGCGGCCGAGCTCGACCCGCAGGCGGCGGCCATGGCCTGGTGGGGAGCGGCCTTCGTGCTGGGCCCCAACATCAACGCACCCATGGACGACGCCGACGTGCCTAAGGCCTACGAGAGGGCGCAGAAGGCCCTGGAGCTTTCGGGCAGCGGCACCGAGAAGGAGCAGGCGCTCATCCGCGCCCTGGCCGAGCGCTACGCCCCCGAGCCGCGGGCCGACCGCTCCGGCCTCGACGAGGCCTTCGCGGAGGCCATGGGAGGGGTCTACCAGCGCTATCCGGACGATCCCGATGTGGCCGTTCTCTACGCCGAATCCCTCATGGACCTTCATCCCTGGAACTACTGGACGGAGGACGAAAAGGCCCAGCCCTGGACGCCGCGGATCGAGGCCGTTCTCGAGAAAGTGATCGCCGAGCACCCCGAGCACCCGCACGGCCATCACCTCTACATCCACCTGCTGGAGAATTCCCCCAAGCCAGATGCGATCGTGAAGAGCGCCGACATCATCCGTCACTTGGTTCCGGGCGCCGGTCACCTGGTGCACATGGCAGGCCACGGCTACTATGCTGCCGGGCTCTACCACGACTGCAGCGTCGTCAACGAAGAGGCGATCGGGGCGGACAAGGTCCTCAAATCCTCTTTCGACACCAGCGGCCTCTATCAACTGGCCTACATGCCCCATAATCTGCATTTTCTGCTGGCCAGCTACATGATGGAGGGCCGTTCGAAGGATGCCGTGGCCGCGGCGCGGAGCCTGGCGGCCGGCGTCGACACGGCGCAGATGCGGCAGCCGGGGCTGGGCTCACTGCAGCAATTTTACCTGACTCCCTACTATGCCCTGGTGCGCTTCGGATTATGGGACGAGATCCTGGCAGAGCCGGCTCCGCCCGCCGATCTCAAGTACCCGACGGCCATGTGGCACTATGCCCGAGGGATGGCGTTCACCCGTAAAGGGGACCTCCAGAAGGCGAGGGATGAACTCGCCAGGCTGAAGGAGGCGGTGAACGACCCGGAACTGGAAGAGATGAAAATCTGGGATCTGAACAAGGTCACGGACCTGCTGGGGATCGCCTCCGAAGTTCTCGAGGGCGAAGTCGCCGCAGCTGGTGGTGACGATCAGGGGGCGCTCGCCCATTTCGAGAAGGGAGTAAGTATCCAGAACCGGCTCGCCTTTGACGAGCCGCCGACCTGGTATTACCCGGTGCGCCAATCCCTGGGAGCCCACCTCTTCCGGATCGGGCGCATCCATGAGGCGGAGGAGGTCTTCCGCAAGGACCTTCTGAAAAACGCCGAAAATCCCTACGCCCTCTTCGGCCTGGCTCAGTGTCTCAAGGCGCAGAATAAGGATTTGGAGGCCGAAGAGGCGGAGAGGCGCTTCCGCCGTGCCTGGTCCCGGGCCGATGTGGAGATGAGCCGGCCGGTTTTTTGAAGGGTGATGGAGCTTGCGAAGACGGCCCATGACCGGTTCAGGCCACAAAAAAACCCCGGGTGGGGAACCCGGGGGGTCGCGAAAGTATCTCCTTGGGGAACAGCCGACTCTGGAGGAGGTTTAATGGCTGAAAAGAGATAGTGCGATAACTTTGTTATCGGTTTCATCCTGAGGGGACATACGCCTTAAACGGTAGATCCAGGGCTCGGGCAACGGATCCGTTGCACAACGCACCTGCATGGGTATTGACTCCCCGGCGCAGAGCCTCGTCTTCAGCGGCCGCGGCGGCCACTCCAAGAGCGGCGATCCTGCGGACATAGGCGAGAGTGCTGTTGGTCAGGGCGAAGGTGCTGGTGTGGCTTACCGCCCCCGGCATGTTCGTCACGCCGTAGTGGACGACTCCCTCTTCGATAAAGACAGGGTGATCGTGGGTGGTGGGGCGGGTTGTGGCAATGCACCCTCCCTGATCGACGGCGATGTCGACGATCACGCTCCCATCGGCCATTTCGGAAACCGTTTCCCGATTCACCAGGAGGGGTGCCCGGTCACCGGTGACCAGTACGGCCCCGATGAGAAGATCGGCCCTCTTCACCTCGTCCTCGATATTCTGGGAATTCGACATGAGGGTATGGATGCGGTTGCCGTAGTGATCATCGAGAAAGCCGAGGCGGCCGGAGTCGATATCCAGAACCGTCACGTCCGCGCCCATTCCGACGGCGATGCGCAGAGCGTTGCTTCCCGCCGTTCCGGCTCCCAGAATGACGACCTTGCCGGGACGGACTCCCGGGGCTCCCGCCAGCAGTACTCCTCTGCCTCCGTTTTCCTTCTGCAGATAATAGGCGCCAACCTGGACCGCCATCCGCCCCGCCACCTCGCTCATGGGATGCAGCAGGGGAAGGGAGCCGTCCGCCAGCTGCACCGTCTCGTAGGCGATGCCGGTCACTTCTTTGTCGAGAAGCATCCGGGTCAGTTCAGGAGCCGGCGCCAGGTGCAGGTAAGTGAAGAGCGTCTGACCCTTTCTCAGAAGGTCGAATTCCCGGGCCAAAGGCTCCTTGACCTTGACGATCAGCTCCCCCCGGCTGTAGACTTCGACAGCGGAATCGACGATCTCAGCGCCCGCCGCCTTGTATTGATCATCGGTGATGCCGCTGCCCAGTCCGGCGCCCGTCTCGACCAGGACGGCATGTCCGTCCTCCGCCAGCGTGCGGGCCCCCGCAGGGGTCATGCCCACCCTGTACTCCCGGATTTTGATCTCTTTGGGAACGGCAACAACCATTTTAATTTCGCTTAAAATGTTTAGCCAAAATAACGTTTGCCAAAGTCTCAGTCAAGGAAAAAACTGACGCCGACTATCCTCATTCTTGGGGGGAAGAACATGAGCACACCGTTCGTAAAACGCTATTATCAGGTACCCCGCGCCGAGATCGGCTACCTGCGCTTTATTCTGGAGAGTTACGACGGTCTGATTTTCATGCGGACCCTTGATCCCCATGCGGCGCTGATCGAAGTGGCCCACCCTCCTTCCCGCCGTCCGGATGCCGAAGCCCTGCTGCTTGCTCTGGCTACCGAGTTTTCCATGGACGAAGTGCCGGCACCGCCGCCGGGGAGTTACCCGCCTCTATAGCCATTCCCAATTCGCGGCGTTTTCACCCTCCCTCTTCAGCTCTCCGCCCTCAGGGGGTGATCGGTGTGAACCCCGGAAGAGAACTCCATGATCTCCTCGATGCGCACCACCATGCGCCACTGGGCCTGCGGCATTCCCGGCTCCTCTATCTCGGGGGCATAACCGTCGAGGACATTGGTCTGGGTCGTGCTTTCGACCCGGCAGCTGAGCTGATAGCCCAGGCCGGATTCGGGATCGATGATGGCAACGGCGACCCGCGGCACCTCGGCGACGTTTTCCAGGGTCTTGTGACAGAACCAGGCTTCGAAGGCGAGGTGTTCGGGATCGGGCACCCTGACGTGCCGGGTCGCGGCGAGATGCGGCCGAGCACGCTGGTCGGCTGAGGCAACGAAGGCGCGATTGACGTCCTCGATGAAGCGTTTCATCTTATCTGTAATCATTCTGCCCCCTCTTTCTCCTCGTTCAGGGATTCGATGTAGCGCTCGGCCTGCATGGCCGCCATGCATCCCGTTCCCGCCGCGGTGATGGCCTGACGGAAATAAGGATCCTGCACATCGCCGGCGGCGAACACGCCGGGGATGCTGGTTTCGGTGCCGTTGCGGGTGACGATGTACCCTTCGCCATGGCCCTCATCGATAATTTCCAACTGCTCCCGGAACAACCCCGTATTAGAGGTGTGACCGATGGCGACAAACACCCCGTCGCACGACAGCTCCTTCTCTTCGCCGCTGATCAGATCCCGCAGCCGAACCCCCTGGACCCCGCTTTCCTTGTCCCCGAGAATGGCGGTGACCACGGTGTTCCAGCGAAAGGTGATGTGCTTGTTCTGCAAGGCTCTCTTCTGGAGAACAGGGGAGGCACGGAGAGTGTTTCGCCGATGTACCACCGTCACCTTCCGGGCGAAGCGGGCGAGAAAGGTCGCCTCCTCGACGGCCGTATCGCCGCCGCCGACCACCACGACATCCTTGTCCTTGTAGAAGAAGGCGTCGCAGGTGGCGCATACGGAGACGCCGCGCCCATAAAGCTCCCATTCGTTGGGGAGGCCGAGCATCTTTGGGGACGCCCCGGTGCAGATGATCAGGGTGAGGCAGGAATAGATTTCGTCGCCGACCCAGATGCGGAAGGGCCGGGAACCCAGCTCGACCTTGGTGACCTCCCCTTCGACGAAACGGGTGCCGAAGCGGCGGGCCTGCTTTTCCATCTCCTCCATCAGGGTCGGACCGTCGATCCCCTCGGGGAAGCCGGGAAAGTTTTCGATTACAGTCGTGGTGGTCAGCTGACCGCCGGGCTGGCTGCCGCGGATGAGAATAGGGCAGCAGCGCCCGCGGGCGGCGTAGATGGCCGCGGTCAGGCCGGCCGGGCCGGAGCCGAGAATGATCGTCTCATGGATGGCGTCAGCCTCGCTCATTCCGGGCCTCCTCGAACTGCTCTTCGGCATGGTAGGAGGAGCGTACCAGCGGACCCGATTCCACATGGGCGAAGCCGAGCCGCCGACCTTCCTCCCTGAGCTCGTCGAATTCCTGCGGGGGGACGAAACGGGTTACGGGATGGTGCCGCCGGGTCGGGGCGAGGTACTGTCCCAGGGTGAGCAGGGAACAGCCCGCCCGGAGCAGATCCTCCATCACCCGAACGATTTCCTCCCGCGTCTCCTCCATTCCGAGCATCAGTCCGGACTTGGTCGGGACCTGGGGAGCGATCTCCCCGGCGCCGGACAGCAGAGCGAGCGAACGCCCGTAGGAGGCCCCTCTGCGCACCTGGGGGTACAGCCGGGGCACGGTCTCCAGGTTGTGCCCGAGGATGTCGGGTTCGGCCGAGAGGATCATCTCCAGGGACTTTCGGTCGCCCTGGAGATCCGGAATCAGCAGTTCCACCTTGCATTCCGGAGCGGCGGCCCGGATGGCCTTCGTGAGGCAGGCGAAGTGGGCCGCGCCGCCGTCGGGCAGGTCGTCCCGGGTGACCGAGGTGACGACGGCGTGCCGCAGGTTCAGTTCCGCCACCGCGCGGGCGACCGATTCGGGCTCCCTCGGATCGGGCGGAAGAGGAGCGCCGCCGCCGACGTTGCAGAAGGCGCAGTCGCGGGTGCAGCGATCCCCCAGGATCATGAACGTGGCGATGCCGCGGCTCCAGCATTCCCCCTGGTTGGGGCAGGCGGCGCTGCGGCAGACGGAATGCAGACCCTGTTCGCGATGATAGCGGTCGATGCGGGCATAGTTGGGGCCGCCGGGAAAGCGAACCTTGAGCCATTCAGGTTTTCGTTCGACAGGACGTTTCATTGCGGCATTTCTTTTTGAAAAAATTCAACTTCAATTCAATTGTAACCACTGAGGCACGGAGAGCACAGAGAAAAAGCCCTTTGGTTTCGAAGATTTTCTCTGTGTCTCTGTGACTCTGTGGTGAAATCCGTTTTTCAGATTTCACACTCCCCGGCATGCCGACTGCCGAAGACCCTGGCGAAGGCGGCAATGACCCGTTCCTCCACCTCGGGCAGAGGGACGGGGCGTCCGAGCAGCCGCTCCAGGGATGTCATGGCGACTCCCTGCAATCCGCAGGGGACGATGGCGGAGAAACCGGAAAGATCGTCCCCGACATTGAGCGCGAACCCATGCCAGCTCACCCAGCGGCGGACCGCAACTCCGACGGAGGCCACCTTGGCTCCCTCCACCCAGACGCCGGTTTTGCCGGGAACGGTCTCGCCGGTAACGGCAAAGGCGGCCAGGGCGTCAATCAGCGTCGCCTCCAGAAGGCGGAGGTAGCGGTGCAGGTCGCGTCCCACGGGATCGAGATCGACAATCGGATAGCCGACCAGCTGACCCGGGCCGTGGTAGGTGATATCGCCGCCGCGGCCGGTGCGGACCACCTCGATGCCGCGCCTGGCCAGCTCCCCTTCTGAGAGCAGCAGGTGCGAGTCGGCGGCCCGGCGCCCGAAAGTGATCACCGGCGGATGCTCCAGGAGGATCAGGGTATCCTCCTGGAACTGCCGGCGCTTGTCTAGGAGATCTTCCTGGAGGGCCAGAGCTGCGTCGTAGGGAAGCCGTCCCGGTCTCAGAGTGCGAAAGCGACGCTCCGAGACCGGGGAGATGACGGCACCCGCCGACGCCTGGGACATTACTCCTCCCAGTGGATACAGGCCACCGGGCAGACATCGATCGCTTCCTGGATCTTATCTTCGGGGGCTCCGGAGGGATCATAAACCTCGGCGAGGTTGTCGTCGTTCATCCGGAACACTTCGGGGACGGTGTCCGCGCAGAGGTTGCAGCTGATACAGACGTCCTGGTCGACATAAGGTGTCTTGGCCATGATATTGCCTCCTGTGAAATAGTGCTGCCTCCTGTTAAATTTTTTCAAACTGGGACTTGTCGGCGCCGCACAGCGGGCACACCCAGTCTTCCGGGACATCCTCGAAGGGTGTTCCGGCGGCGACGCCGTTGCCGGGATCCCCTTCGGCGGGATCATAGATGTAGTCACAGATGACACAGCGGTATTTATCCATGGGTTCCTCCTTCTTGACTGAAAACGTTCTTACAAATGGACAGGATTGTCCCTCCCAAAAAATTGAATGGCTTGATTTGTCTTTCGGCGTCCAACCTATTTTAGACGATTTCCAGCAACTGGCAAGGGGTGCTCATTCGGTGGACACGGGGGGGCGGATAGCCGCTCCTTCCGGGACGATCTTGACGAAGCGCCGGCGGCAGTGGGAAAGGGCCAGCTCCACCCAGTCCGCTTCGTCCGTCTGATAGGAATGCAGCAGCTCCCGATGATAGACAAGGAGCAGTTCGCCGATGGCGGCGACGTCCTCCTCCGCGAGATCGCGGATCTCCACCCGGGCCCCCCGCGCCAGACGCCGTCGCAAGGCCTCGCGGTCGAGCCCCATCTCCGGATCGAGGTGGCAGTAGACAGTCCCTCCCGTCATCCCGGAGCACAGCCAGGGACCGGGATCGCCGAGCACCACCGCCCGCCCGGCCGTCATGTATTCGAAGGCGAATCCCTTGAGGTTGGCCCTTTCGGCCAGGTGCCCCAGGCTGTCGTTGACAGGACGCCGGATGCGTCCGCCGAAGACCACGTCAGCGCCGGAGAGGCGAATGCAGGCGCGGCTGTCGGCATCTCCCTGAATCAGAAAAGTGCCCCCCTGGGCTCCGTAGGCCAGCCCCTTGCCCACCGAGCCGCCGACCCGCTCGCCGTTGCGGTTCTCCCCCTTGAGGATGACGACCTTCCCCCCCCGGGCGCACTTGCCGACCCCGTCCTGGGTCCCGCCAAGAACGCGCATGTTGATGGGGGCGATGTTGAAGGCGGCCAGCCCGTTGCCCGGGATGGAATCACGGCGGAAATGGAGAAGCGCCGACTTCTCCGGCCCGTAGCGCCCCTCCAGGTAGGCTCGGGTCATGGCGCCGGCCAGATAGGTGCCGATGGCCCGGTCCGAGCTGGAGGCGTTGTCGTCGTCGTAGCGCACCCGGTCGTCGCCTCCGTCGAAGGCTTCGGTAACCAGGGCGGAGATGAGGGAGGTGAGATAGTTGAGGGGCTTGCGGATGATGCGCACCTTGTCGGGGGGACGAGGGGCTTCGGCGCCCTCGACGGGGACGAGCAGTTCTCCCAGATCGAGCTGCTCCCGGCCGCGCCCCTGTTCCAGCAGGTCTGCCCGTCCCACCAGGTCCTGGCTCCGGCGGCAGCCCAGCTTGGCGGTGATGGTGCGGATCTCCTGTCCCAGGGCGCGGAAAAAGGTCGTTTCGTAGATGATGCCATTTTCCAGGACCCGGGGGACAAAGCGCTTCAGCCCCCGGCGCTCGGCCTCGGCGAGGGAGTCGACCTGGGTGGCGATGCCGACGTGGCAGGTGTCGAGGTGACACCCCCGGCAGGTGGTGCAGCCGATGACCACCATGGCCATGGTGCCGAAGCCGACCCGGTTGGCCCCCAGCAGCATGAGCTTGACCACATCGCGGCCGGTGCGGGCACCGCCGTCGGCCCAGATTTCCACCTTCTGCCGCAGACCCGCTCCCGCCAGCGCCCGGTGCGCTTCGCGCACGCCGATCTCCGCCGGCAGGCCGACGAACTTGATGGCATGCTTACGGGCGGCCCCGGTGCCGCCGTCGTATCCGCTGATGGTGATGATGTCGGCGCCGGCCTTGGCGATCCCCAGGGCGATGGTTCCGATGCCGGCCACCGCCGGCACCTTGACCGAAATGCGGGCATGGGGGTTGGCGGTCCTGAGCTCCTCGATGATCTGCGCCAGATCCTCGATGGAGTAGATGTCGTGGTTGTTGGAGGGGGAGATGAGGGCCACCCCGGGGACCGCGTTGCGGGCGGCGGCGATCTTCTCCGTCACCTTGAACCCCGGCAGATGTCCCCCCTCCCCCGGCTTGGCGCCCTGGCCGACCTTGATCTCCAGAAAATCGGCCGAGTTGAGCAGGTCCATGTGGACCCCGAAGCGCCCCGAGGCGATCTGCTGCCCCCGGTTTCTGCGGTACTTGCCGAGCATGTCGGCGATCTCCCCCCCTTCGCCGTTCATGCAGATGATGTTCAGGCGCTTGGCGGCTTCGGCATAAATGCGAAAGGGGGTCTCCCCCTGGGACCCGAAGCTCATGGCGGAGAAGAGGATGGGCAGGTCGTGGCCCCCGACCGAGGCGTCCACCTCCTCGGGATCGACGGTGAGTTCGGGACTGAACCTGAAATCGAGGAGGTGGCGCAAGGCCAGGGGATGCTCGATCTCGAGCTCACGGATCTGGCGTGAGAGGTCGGTGTAATTTTCCTCCATCTTGGCCACCGCCCCCACCATCTTCCAGATGCGGGGGTAGAGGCGGAAGTGAACTGGCACCGGCTGCCTCTCCCTGCTGCGGGCCACCTGGCTGCGTTCCCGCTGATTCCTCTCCAGAGTGGCGAAGTCGAGTCCCCCTTCGGCGGTGCCGCAGAAGTTCGGCGTTTCGAAACAGGCCGCCACCTCGGGGGCAAGGCCGATGGAGGCGAAGTAGCGTCCATATCCGCCGATCTCATGGGTTCCCATGGTGGAGATGACCTTTTCCAGTCCCTTCCCCAGCACGGAGAAAAGGTTTCTCAGTCCGCTTTCCTCCTCGTCCGCTAGTTCCCACATCAGGTAAGGGCAGAGCGAGTCGGCCCCCATGCCGAAGGCGAAGATCAGGTCGTGCAGGTTGCGCAGCGCCCCGGTGCGCGCCACCAGAGAGGTGCGGCGGCGCAGGCTGCGGCCGCTGCGGTCGGTCTCCTCCCGGAGCGTCTTGTGGAGCACGGCCGTCGCCAGGAAGGGATCGAGGAAGCTGCGGGCCGGACCGAAGGCGGTATCGTCGTCCAGGATGAGCAGGGCCGCCCCGCGGGAAACCGCCCGGATCGCTTCTGCCTTGAGACGCTCCAGTGCTTTGGAAACGGTTTCGTTCCTGCCAAGGGTGCAGGAGAGGGTGCGGCAGGTGTTTTTCCCGGCGTCGGAAAAATGCTTTTTCAGGGTCTCCAGGGTGCAGGTACCGAAATCACGGGCAACGGCTCCGTCCTCCTCCGCCAGTCCAAGCCGCCGCCCTCCGGTCAGCAGGGGGACGGCCAGCTCCACCGCCGGGGCGCCCTTGCTGCGCAGGGTGGGGCGGGAGCCGAGATAGACACGGGTGGAGAAGTGCTCCGCTTCCCGCTCACGGTCAATGGCGGGATTGGTCACCACCGCCACCTGTTCCTTGAAGTAGTCGGAGAGATTCTGCCGGGAGAGGGCCAGAGCCGCCAGCGGCCCATCATAGCCGAGGGAAGCGATGGGGTCCTGACCGCTTCGGGCGGCTTCCCGCAAATTGCGCACGTCGCTGTTCTTCCACGCATGGGCGGCCAGAAGGTTCTCCTTCAGAAGCGCGCCATTTGCGGATTTTTCGGCCGGCGCCTCCTGCAGATCCGCTCCCTTTTGCAACGCCCGGTGATGGGCCGCCAGGTCGACGCGCTTTCGGAACAGCTTGTGGCTCTCCCGCTGCACCTCGTCATGCTCCAGGATGCGGGCCCCTTTTCCCGGCGTCAGCTGGACGCCCATTTTTTCCCCGGGGGCCAACGGCTTGGGATCGCGGAGGATCTCCTCCTGGGGGACGACCCCCGACTCGGAGGAGGCGAAGAATTCCTTTTCCGTCTCCCCGAACCACAGAGGGCGCAGGCCCATGGCATCGACGCTGAAGATGCAGTGATCCTGGTGACGGGCAATGATCGCCGCCGGCCCCTGGGCGCTGGCGGTGAATAGACGGCGCAGGAAGCCGTACATCGCCCGCAAGTCCTCCGGCATCTTCTCCATCTCGCTGAAAATGGGCGGGAAGACCACCTCCATGGCCTCAAACAGGGTGAGCCCGTGGCGGTGGATGAGCCCTTCCAGGGTGCGGTTGAGATCCTGGGAATCGCTCCCCCCCGGCGGCAGGGGGATGCCGAGCATCAGGGCCTCCTCCCGCAGCCGGGCGATGGTGTTGATTTCGCCGTTGTGGCCGAGGAGGCTGAAGGGCTGGGCACGAAGGACCGTGGGGAGGGTGTTGGTGGAGAAACGGCTGTGGCCGATGGTGGCCGCGGAATGGAAATCCCGGCGCTTAAGCTCAGGATAGTAGCGGTTGAGCAGTTCGGGGGCGCCGTGGACCTTGTAGGAGGTGACCCGGGTAGAGAGGGAGGCGACGTGGACAGGCAGCTCCGTCTCCAGGGCTATGTGGAGCTCGTACAGAAGGGCGGGGGCCTTCCTGGCTTCGGGAAAATGCAGGGCCACCTGCCAGAAGAGAGGCTCCGAGGCCCGGGCTCCGGCGGAGAGGACCTCGCTGCGCACCGGTCCCGGGCGCTCGGTCAGCACGTCGGCTCCGGCGCTGCGAAAGCGCTCCAGGATCTTCTCCCGCAGATCGGGATCGACCTCCATGACATCCTTCGGCAGCAGGAGGTGCCCCACCGCGAATCCCGGCGCCTCGGCCAGGTCCGGATCGCGCCCCGCGCCTGTCAGAATCTCCCGCCACAGGCTGCGGGGAATGTCGGTCAGCACCCCGCAGCCGTCCCCCTCGCCGCTGATCTCGCCGGCGCGGTGCCCCATCTTGATCAGCGCCTCGATGGTCCTCTGCACGTTGCCGTGGGTGGGGCGTCCGGCCTTGTTGAAGTAGCCGATGATGGCGCAGGCGTCCCGTTCGGAGGGCATCTGGCCGGAGAAGTCGATGGGAGGTTGAGGCATCTGGTTGATACTCCTGCGGTATTTCATGGAAGAAAATTCAAAAGCAGTCTCAAAAGGATTATAAAAAGCTTCAACTCAAGTGTAACCGAACCACTCCAGGTCTCAACTTATGGAGGCGACTAGATATTCGCGATTTTTGCAGGGGAAGGAAAGTAAAAAAAGAAGGGGAATGTGCCGACCTGAAGAATGATCATAGAGGGCCCAGCTTCAACGGCTGTATATCAGATACCGCTCTCTGGATTTGCGGAAGGCTTCGACCTCCGCCCGCCAGAGGTGCTGGATCTCATCGGGGCTCAGTTGAAGCTCCAGCGAGCTTTGCAACAGAGTTGTCCCGGCCATCAGATCTATTCCCTTGCGGAAGAAGGACTTCTTCTCCGCCTCCGGCAGGGATTCGTAAATGGCCGCCATCACCGACACTCCCGTCTCCACCGGCAGGAGAACGCTTTGATCGGTGATCTCGATCCGCACTCCCCCTACCGGAAGGTCCTTGAACTTCGGGTTCGACGACATCCCGGGAATGGCGGTCGGAGAGAAGGTCGCCGGTTCGAAACGCACCCCCGGCAGAGCACGCGCGTTCAGGTTTTCGGACAGTTTTGCACCATTGACTGACGGAGCGCCGGCGAGCTTGAAAGGTTCGCGCGTTCCCCTTCCTTCGCTGGCACTGGTTGCCTCCAGGAGGCCCACGCCGGCGTAGAGGAGCGACGTCTCATAGTCGGGGATGTTGGGGCTGGTGGGGACCCAGGGGAGGCCTGTCTCCGGCCAGCGCATGCTCCGTCTCCATCCCTCCATTCGCACCACGGTCAGCTCGAGACGATCGAGCCCCGGCAGCATCGACTCTCCCTTGACCATACGGGCAAGCTCACCCACCGTCAGGCCATGAGCGATCGGGACAGGGAATAGAGAGGTGAAGGAGGAGAGGCCGCTCTCCCTTACGAATCCGGAGACGTAGTTGCCGCCGAGCGGATTGGGGCGGTCGAGCACCACGAAGGGGATTCCGGCCTCGGCGGCCCCCTGCATCGCCAGTCCCATGGTGGAGATGAAAGTGTAGAATCTGGCCCCGATGTCCTGGATGTCGAAGACGAGGAGATCGAGGCCGGCGAGGTCTTCGGGGCGGGGTTTCTTGCGGTCGCCGTAGAGGCTGAGAACGGGGATGTCGCCTTCGGCGGCGTCGGCGATGCGCACCCCGTCCTCCGCTTTCCCCCTCAACCCGTGCTCCGGCCCGAAAATGACCGAAGGCGACGTCCCCGATGCTATCATGAGGTCGAGCAGGTGCCGCCCCTCCACCATCGCGGTGGCGTTCGTCACCAGCCCGAATTTCTTTCCCTTCAGGACCGAAAAACCGTCTTCGGCCGCCACCTGCGCGCCGGTCTTGACGGCGGCGGCGTGGGAGGCGAGGGCCGGCAGAAGGAGGATCAGGAGGGGAAGGAGCAAACGGTTGAAGCGGAGCATCGGTGACGACCTCCTGCGATTAGAGGCTGGTGAGCAATTACGGAACGGTTGAAGGGGACGAAGCCCGCCACGGGGATGCCGCGGCGGGCCTTGTTCTCCTGCCCGGCCCTTTTACAGTGGATTGATGGTGATCGCGACGCGCCGGTTGAGCTGGCGGCCGCTGGCGGTGCCGTTGTCGGCGATCGGCTGGCTCTTCCCGAAGCCGAGAGTGGAGAGGCGGTCGGATTTCACCCCCTGCGCCAGCATGATATTCTTCACCGCGCCGGCGCGGTTCTCGGAGAGCGTCTGGTTGAGGCTGTCGGATCCGGTGGAATCCGTGTGGCCGGCGACGATGATGGCGGTCTTGTCAAACTCCTTGAGAATTTGTGCCATGCGGGCGACGTCCTGCTGGGCCTCGGGGCGCAGGGTGAAGGAGCCGACGTCGAACTGCGAATCGGACCGGAAGGTGACATGGAGAGAGTTCCCTTCACGGACCACGTTCACCCCCTGCACCGAGGCGAGCGCATCGCGCATCGCTCTTTCCTGGTTGTCCATGTAGCGGCCGATGGCGGCGCCGGATCCCGCACCGACGGCTGCGCCGGCTGCGGCGCCGATGAGGGTCCCCTTGGTGTCGCGGCCGATCGCCTGACCGGCGAGAGCGCCGAGGACAGCGCCGGATCCGGCTCCGAGCAAGGACCCCTTCTGGGTGCGCGACATCGGTTCGGCACAGCCGGAGGCGAGAAGAAGGGAGATGAGTACAGGGACGATGGTTCTTTTCATTTGCATGTTCTCCTTTTCAGTCAGATGGAATTTCCCCAGGGTAGCGGGATTGCAAAGGAAATGCCACTCATCTTTTGCTTCGCGTCTTCAACCATTCAGATGCGCCGGGAGCGTCAGAACGGGTACTGCCGTCGTGCAGGCTTTTTCCCCGATCTCTGAAGGTCGCTTCAACGGTCCCTCCGCGTCACCCTCGACCGGTGGTTCGGCGGAACCGAGGGGGGCTGTATGTCGCCGTCGGGGGGCGCGACCCCCGGGGTTTGGGCCAACCTGCTCCTGACGATCAAGACCGCGGGCGCTGCGCCCCGCACCCCGCCTTCCTTTCTTTTTAACCCGCCGAAAAGAAAGGAAGCAAAGAAAACGGCGGCCCTGCCGGGAGCATGTCTGGCGCGAATCTCGTTGCAGCGATCGCCTTCTGTACATTCGAAGCCGTCGCTGCTTCGCATCATCCACAGGCGGGGGGCCTGATCTCTTCCGGCCCCCTCGGTCACGGGTTTTTCACCAAAACGGGAACAGCACTGCCGGGGAGTAACTTGACGTTGGAGACCCATTGCGCGAGGTTTCCGTTTAGCATCGGAGAGGATAATCGCGCCACAGTCAACTGCAAAGCTGGTGTTGATGACTCCATAGATTCGCGCAGACGTGCTCCACGCCAGTGGCAGGCCCTTTTCTGCATACTCTTTGAGGCCAGTAAAAGAGTATGTCGCCGTCGGGGGGCGAAACCCCCGGGTTTTAGGCCAACCTGCTCCAGACGATCAAGACCGCGTCCCCCGGGTTTTATTCCTGTCTCGATGCGAACGATCAAACCCTCGACCCCAGCCGGAACAAGGGATTCGCCAGTTTTTCTTTGACAGCCTTTATAGATCGATTGTAACCTCGAACTTTGTTGATTCAGGGGATGGGATGAGATTCAGAGGGAAGAAAGAATCGGACCGCCTTTGCCGTTAATTTCCGGCTGGGCGGTTTTTTGTTTGTGGGGGGGATGACAAGGGCATACCACCGAAGGAGCACACACCATGAATATCGAGCAGTTCATGAAAGGCTACAAGGCCGCCTGGGAGAACAAGGATGAATCCATGTTCTGTGCCCTGTTTGCCGACGACGCCGAGTACCACAACACGCCTTTCGCGGTTCAGCGCGGCCATGACCAGCTTGCCGAGTACTGGCGCCGCGTCAAACTCCAGGAGGATGTTCAGGTCGATTTCGAGGTGCTCGCATCCACGCCGACAAGCGGCATTGCCCACTGGCATGTCACGTATCAGGTGGCATCCGAGGAGCTCTTCCAGATCTGGGCCAAGTCCACCGGAACAAATCTGGTCGCACGAAAGCCGGGTGATCCCTTGCCCCGGATGGTCCTTGATGGGATTCTCCAGGCCCGGTTCGAGGATGGTTTGTGCAAGGAATGCCACATCTGGTGGCACAGCATGCCGGCGCCATGAAGGTCAAAGCTAACCATCGACAGTAGGCCTCCTGACGATCAAGACCGCGGGCGCTGCGCCCCGCGCCCCGCCTTCCTTTCTTTTTAACCCGCCGAAAAGAAAGGAAGCAAAGAAAACGGCGGCCCTGCCGGGAGCATGTCTGTCGCGAATTTCGGTGCTGCGATCACCTTCTGTACATTCGAGGGAGCCGCTGCTTCGTATCACCCACAGGCGGGGGGCCTGATCTCTTCCGGCCCCCTCGGTCACGGGTTTTTTTACCAAAACGGGAACTATGCTGCAGGTGCGCACCTTGACGATGGAGACCCATTGCGCGAGGCCCCCGTTATCACCGGTGAGGAAAGGCAGGTCGTTACAATCCGTGGTGCCGGTCTTGATGACCCCGGAGATTCGCGCAGGCA
>NZ_KI421412.1:389633-400087 GCF_000472285.1 Desulfuromonas sp. TF | reverse complement strand
GGCAGGCCCTTTTCTGCATACTCTTTTAGGCCAGTAAAAGAGTATGTCGCCGTCGGGGGGCGAAACCCCCGGGTTTTGCAGTTGATCTCCGAGTTTTTCTTTGACAGTCTTTATGGATCGATTGTAATCTCGGGCTTTATTTTGAAATTGGGGGATTGGGATGAGATCCAGAGAGGGAAAACAGAATTTGAACCGCCTTTGCTGCTATTGCCGGCTGGGCGGTTTTTCGTTTGGTGAGGTTGAACCGTGAAGTGTCCAAAGTGCGGTTTTGTGATTCAGGAGGCGGGGTCGGCGGCCTGTCCGAAGTGCGGGGTTGTCTTTGCCAAGGTCAGGAGGGCCTCGGAGGAGGAAGCCGCCTTTAACAGAAGGACCGCCGCGGAGCGCTCCATCTCGGCGGTCATGGAAAAGCGGATGGAGGCGGATGAGGAAGTCCGCTCCCGTCTCAACTTCGATCCCGATCCGGAATACGCCCGGGACGAAGCGGCTTATCCCTTCATCCACACCCTCTCGGGAGCTTTCGTCTTCCTGGCGGCTGCAACAGCCATCATCGATATCATGGGGCTGATCCATTTCTACCACTGGGGAAAGCTGATCTTCGAGCCGAGGGAGCTTCTCCTGTTCATGATTTCCCTTGTCGTTGCCTCGGTCGGATCGGTCGTTGTGTTGCTGGCGATTGCCGAGGGGCTGAAGATGGGGCGGGAAGTGGCGAATAATACGCGGGCGATGAGGGAGTATTTGAGGAGGATGGGGGGGAGATAATGTTATTCTCGGAATGCGACAAGAGGGTTTTTATACGGATCCGTATAATATGACAGCATATGCCAGGCAGGGGGAGATAGTATTGTGATTTCAAATGGTTTGTCAATTTTGACGTAGGGTGTGCTGATATGCTACGCGGTATTGTGCCGAAAATCAGCATTTTATGCGGACCCGTCTAGATATAGTTGGGCATTCTAAATACATCATTGTGCAACAAGCCAAGCGCCGAGAACTGTCGTGGGTAAATTCAAATCAAAGAACAAGCGCATGTTCTCTGGCACCGCCGAATATCATAAGTTCGATATTGCGAGGGGCCAGCTGGAAACCGCAATTCGGCTCTTCCTGGTCGAAGGGTGCGACATGTTCTCTGCTATTACACTTGCCGGTGCCGCCGGGGAGGTGCTGCATCAACTCGTGCTCCGCGCTGGAAAGCAGCCTTTTGTCGACTACACAGTAAAGGTCAATGATTGGAAAAAACTTGGTCCTACGCCATCTCGTAGTGCGGTAATGAAACACATTCACAAGATTTTATTTATCAACGAGATGAAACATCACGACAAGGACGCCCAGGACATCGTTCAGCTGGATGCCGAGGAGTGCGCTCTTGCTGCGATATTAAAGGCAATCGTCGACTACAAAACCCTCACAGGCAGCCAAACCGACGCCATGAAAGCGATGTTTGCATGGTGCTACCAGAATCTGGAGTCCGAACAAATGCTAAAGGAGTACGAGGAATTACCAAGGGCCGCGAAGGAACTTTGATGAAAACGATGCCCAACAAAGCGCTGCTGTCGGACAAATTTTCCGCTGCACTCCAAATTTGCCGCAGAGCGCAACGTTATAGTAACAGAGGAGAAAAATATGAGTGAGATTCTTGAACAAGCCAAACTGTTTTTTGAAGCATGTGAAACTGGAAAGGGTTGGGAAGCTTGCAAAGCTTATTGTCACTCTGATGCCACATTCTCTGCACAAGCAGCAGCGCTCAATGACATAGAGACCCTCCAAGGGTACACCGAATGGATGAAAAACTTGCTCACCCCGATTCCGGATGGACATTATGAACTAAGATTTTTCGCTGAGGATGAAGAGCGTGAGTGCGTTGCTGCTTATGCTGTGTTTCACGGCACGCAAACCGGACCGGGCGGACCAAGTGAGCCAACGGGGAAGGCCGTAGCAGCCGATTATGTCTACGCTATGCAGTTTGAAGGTAACCTCATTCGGCACATGACAAAAGTCTGGAACGACACCATCAGCCTTCAACAGTTGGGATGGGCGTAAGTCCCGGCATAAGTACCCCCCCCCCGGGGACGTTGTTTGCTCGTTCATTAACTTACGATCGTTTTCGTAGGACAGAGGATGAAAGCAGCAGTCATCGACGGCTACGGTGGCAACGAGGTGGTGGAGGTCCGGGAGGTCCCCGCGCCGGCGCCGGGGGAAAAGGAGCTGCTGGTCCGGGTGAGGGCCGCATCGGTCAACCCTGTGGACTGGAAGATCCGTAGCGGCAAGGCCCGGCTTCTCACCGGACACCGCTTCCCTAAAATCCTCGGCCTGGAGTGCGCCGGCGAGATCGTCGAGACCGGACCCGGGGTGGAGCGCTTCAGTCGGGGGGAATCGGTCGTGGTCTATACGGGCATCCGGCGCCTGGGCGCCTTTGCCGAGTACGTCTGCGCTCCCGAACCGGGCGTCTTTCCAAAGCCGCAAAATCTCACCTTCGAAGAATCCTCCACCCTCCCCATCGCCGCCCTCACCTCCCTGCAGTCCCTGCGCGACCTGGGCCGGCTCTCCGCCGGCGGCCGGGTGCTGATCAACGGCGCCTCCGGCGGCGTGGGCACTTTCGCAGTGCAGATTGCGAAGGCGCTCGGCGCAGAGACTACGGCCGTCTGCAGCGCCGCCAACGTCGAGCTGATGCGGGATCTCGGGGCCGACCGGGTGATCGACTATGCCCGGCGGGACTTCACCCGCGGCGACGAGCGCTACGACCTCGTCTTCGACGCCGTCTCAAAAAGTTCCTTCCCAAGAAGCAAACGCGTCCTCGCCTCCGACGGGATCTACGTCGCCACCCTGCCGTCCCCTTCTGTCCTCCTGAACCGGTACCTGACCGGCTACTTCACCCGCAAAAAGGCCCGGATCGTCATGGTCCGGCCGAACCGGGTCGACATGGAGTGGCTGCGGGAGCGGATCGAAGCGGGCAGGATCAGGGTGGTCATCGACCGGACGGTTCCCCTGGAGCGGATCAGGGAGGCCTTCGCCTACAGCGAGACGGGGAAGGTACGGGGGAAGGTGGTGCTGATTATGGGACAGGGCCACGGACCTTGAAAACCAGAACCGCGGGCGCTGCGCCCCGCACCCCGCCTGACTTTCTTTTTATCCCGCCGAAAAGAAAGTCAGCAAAGAAAACGGCGGCCACTGGCGTGGAGCATGGCGGTCGCGAGGATTGTACTTCTGATCGCCGTCTCTGCAATCGACCAGGCGTACTTCTTCGTGGCACCGAGAGGGGGGGCCTGATCTTTTCCGGCCCCCTCGCGTGCGGGGTTTTTTACCTGCAACGGGAGCTGTACTGCCGGTGCGGACACTGACGCTGGTGAACCATTGTGAGGAGTTTCCGTTTAATACCGGGTGCGGAAAAGCTGCGCCGATGTGATCAGCACTTTCGTGGGTTGATAACCGGAAAAGTCGAGCAGGCGTGCTCCACGCCAGTGGGCGGGCCCTTTTCTGCATACTCTTTTAGGCCAGCAAAAGAGTATGTCGCCGTCGGGGGGGGCGAAACCCCCGGGTTTTGTGCCTGACTGATAGTGACATTGCCAATCTAGACCGCAAAGCCCCCGGAGAGTGCTCAGGCTGCTCCCGGGGGCTTCGTTTCTGTCTTTTTGATAATTTCAGAACTTGTATTTCAGCCCGAAGTTGAGGAACCCCCCGCCAACATCGTCGGTGACCAGATCGCCACGCAGTTCGGTAAAGAGGGCGAGTTGCTTGTCAAGGTTGTAGGCGCCGCCGGCAAGAACGTGAACCCCGAATTCAAACTCTTCATCGTCGCCGACAGGCGTGTCGACCATGGCATAGTACAGGCCGACTCCGCCGCCGGCATAGAGCTCGAAGGGGGTGCCCTGGATGGAGTGGTTGTAGATGATCGAGGCTGTGAGGGGGATGACGGTCAGATCAATGTCGCCGACGAAGCGAACGTCGCGCTCGGCGTTGTAGACCCCGAGGCCGAACTCGGTGGTGATTTTGGAGAGGACGGGGTTTGTTTTAACGTCCTCCGTCAGAATATCCCCAAGGCTGAAGCCGTAGGCGATACCGAGATTGTAACCGGTGTCGAACCCTCCCTCGTCGGGGAAGTAGAATCCGGCCCGGCCGCTGATGTACTGTTCGGCCCGGGCGGGAAGGGCCACCCCCAGAGCAATAGTGAATAGAGCCAGGACTGCTGCCAGTTTTTTCATTATTCATTCTCCTGTGGTTTGTTGCAAACGACGATCGCTCTTTGCCTTTGCATTTCTCCCCCCCCGATGACATAAACGACCGAATTCATAAAGAGATTGGAGAGGAAACAGCAAGACGGGTGCCAAATCGGATTGTGGCCTGGAATTGATGATTATCTGGATATAAAGGTCGGGATTTTTCGCCGGGAATGGAACAAGGGTAAACGGAAAGGGCGTGCGCATCTGGAAGGGGAACGGTTATTTTCCCCTGCTTTTCGGTGTAATGCCGAGGAGGTGGTGACCTGTTTCGGCCTCAATAGGAGCCCGCCTGCTCCTCCTCCATCCGCAGCTCCGTCCTGATCTCGATCGCCTTGTGCAGCGACATGTACACCGGGCAGTGCTGGTGGTGGATCTGGTAAACCCTCTCCACCGTCTCCCGGTCCGCCTCGGACGCCTTGAGATGATAAGTGACGCGGATGCGGCGGATGACCAGCACCTTGTTCTCGGTCTCGATCTCCCCTTCCACCTCGGCGGTCAACCTGCCGTCGGATGCATCTATTTGACGCGCCTCCAGCGCGCCTCCGAAGGTGCCGGTCAGTCAGCCGCCGGCGGCGGCCACCACATAGTCCAGGGTCGTCGCGTGGGGCTCGGGGAGATCCTCCCCGGTGAGGCCGTAGTGCTCGGCCACGGCCCCGTGCACGCCGAAGCGGACCGGCGCCTTTTCCGCCGGAAGATACGCCAGGCGATTGGGGCCTTTCTGCCGTTCGATGCGCACCTTTGAAAGATAGGCCACCTTTTTCATCGCCTCCTCCTTGCCTGTGCTTGCGTCAGGGCCCGACTGTCCGCTTTTTCTCTTACTTCTTCACCGCCGGGCTCTCATCCGGGTTCAGGTAGGTGATGCCCCAGGGGCCTGTGCCGTGGAGCTGGATCACCGATTCCTCGCCTTCGGTATAGGCGAACATCGCAACGCCGGGCGGCATCAGCGCGACGCTTCCCGGCGTCAGCGTTTCCGCCCTGGCCCGATCGAACTCATCCCCTATCCCCAGGTAAAAGTTGCCGGAAAGGACGGTGACCCGCTCCATTACGGGATGGGTGTGGACCGGGACCTTGAAATCGGCCGGAAACTTGATGAGGGCGGTGAAGGGCGAATCATCCTTCATGGTTCCCTCGAGGACGGCGATCTTCACCCCCGGCCCGATGGAGGGGGCGTCGGACCATTGAACCTGCTCCGGGGTCACCATCACATGTCCGGGCATGCCCTTTTCCCCCTCGTGCGTCTGGGCCAATGCCCCGCCGGCCAGCGTGACGGCCAGTGCTGAGAGAGCGACGAGAATACCTTTTTTCCCCATGGCTACCTCCTCCTCTTACTTTTTTTAAATTATATACCAGATCCGGGCGTGCCGGCTGCAATCACCACACCCGATAGATGCCGGTGCCCATCCGGGTCCTGATCAGCGCATGAACGGCGCCGTCCGGGGTCGGGATGAGGCTGATGATTTCCCCCTCCACCCGGAACCGCCGGCTTCCTGCGCTGTCCAGCACGTCGATCCAGCCGTGCTGCCCGATGTAATATCCGCCCACTTCCTTGATCGGCATCCGCCCGCCCACCTCTTACGGCTACTTTCGATGATAGCTCGCCTTCATGAACCCGTACCACGTCCCGTCATCCCCCAGCATGTGCGAGGTCAGCACCCGGTGGTCGTCACTCTTGATCTCGATCACATCCTTGAATTTCTCCATCTTCCCCTCGATCATGCCGGGACCTTCGGTATCGAGGGTCAGCACCCTCTCGGCCGCATCCAGCTCCCCTTCGTACATCCACATGTGGGTCATCATCGACCCGACCCAGGTGCCCACGTACCGCTGTCTCTGCGGGTCATAGCCGAGCGTCATCAAGGTTGTCGCGATGCCGCCGCCGGGAATCTCGCCCTCCCCCGCGGCCACGATCCAGAGGCCACCGAGGGAGCGCACGCTCTCGGTCCCCCTGAAATGCTCGGGCGGTTTGCCCGGCTCCATCGCCGCCTCGACTTCGTACGTCCACTCGCCGACCAGCTTCTGCAGCCACTCGTGTTCCCTCTGCGGTTCGGTCATCATCGGTGACTCCTTTTGGCAGGAGGTTTCAAAAAGAGATTAGCACAGGAAAACGCACGAAGGCGGACCTGCCGGGCCGCCTTCGCTGATTTCAACTATGATGAAAAATGCGATCACGCCATCTCCAGCACCGCCTTGACCGTCTTCTCGATCCCCTCGGCCGCTTCACTGATGCGGCCGGCCAGCATGTAGGCGGGGGTGGAGACCAGCTTGTTCTGTCGGTCGACGATGAACTCGCTCACCGGGCAGGCTTCGTGGGTCGAGCCCATGGCCTCGAGGGCCTTGGCGGTATCGACGTCGCTGCCGATGGTGAGCTTGTGGGCCAGCTTGTCGTCGCCGAGGACCTTGGAGACGAGGGCGGGGGCGATGCAGATGGCGGCCAGGGGTTTTTTAGCCTTGACGACTTCCCGGACCAGGCGGGCCACTTCAGGATGAATGTCGCAGCCGGCGCCCTTGACGGCGAAGTCGCACAGGTTCTTGGCGGCGCCGAAGCCGCCGGGGAAGATCAGGGCGTCGATGTCGGCCGCCTTGACTTCGCTGATGTTGCGGATCTTGCCGCGGGCGATGCGGGCCGACTCCACCAGGACGTTGCGGCTTTCACCGGAGGCGGGCTCGCCGGTGAGATGGTTGACGACATGCATCTGCTCCGTGTCGGGAGCCATGCACACAGCCTCCGCTCCGGCCCGGTCGATGGCCAGAAGGGTGATGACCGCCTCGTGGATCTCGCTGCCGTCATAGACGCCGCAGCCGGAAAGAACAACGCCGATTTTCTTCGCCATGTTTTCCTCCTTTTAAGGCAGATGCGTTGGGTTCATTCAAGACAAATTCACAAAACCAGAATTTACCGCAGAGGACGCAGAGGTCACAGAGAAAATTCCTTGGAATTTAAAGAGTTTTGGCTCTGCGCTCTCTGCGTTCTCGGCGGTGGAAAAGATTTTTTGCGAAGTTATCGTTAAAGGTTAGAGAAAAAGCCACTGATGTCAAACCGTGATCACCCGCTGCGCGAATAGAGGACTGCCACCGCCCGGGGGCGGGTCCGGCTTTTGGCGATATAGCCGTGGGGCTCGTTGGAGTCGTAATACACCGAGTCGCCGGGGCCCATGGTCATGACCTGGTCGCCGTAGTGGAACTCCAGTTCCCCTTCGAGCAGAAAGAGAAATTCCTCTCCTTCGTGCTTCACCTGGAGGTCTTGAGGAGTCTGGCCCACCTCGAATTCGACCAGAAAAGGCTCCATGTTGCGGAATTTCTTTCCGGAGGCCAGGGAATGATAGGTATAGGGAGGGGTCTCGCCGTGGTGCTCCCGGTGCAACTGGCGGCTTTCCCCGGCCCGCACCAGGATGCACTTTTCGGAGCTGCTCTCTTTCTGGAAGAAGGTATGGAGGCCGACCTCGAAGGCTTTGGCGATGCGCAGCAAGGTGGCCAGCGGCGGGATGACCTGTTCGTTTTCGATCTGTGACAGGAGGGGCTTGGAAAGACCGGTCGCCTCCGCGAGGTTCTGCAGGGTCAGGCGTCGCTCCTGGCGCAGACGGCGGATCTTCAGGCCAAGGCGCAGCTCTTTCACTTCCTCCCGCATGTTTTCCATCAGATCCTTACTCCATTGTTTTTCTTAGCGTTTTTAACCCGGGAGGGAATTCAAGTCAAGAGCTTTGTGGCCCCGGGCGGCAAGGAAATCCAATTTGGAACGGGAGCTGTTGCGTTATCCTTTCTGAAATCATCCGGCGCCTGGCCCGGAACTGTCTCTTCCACCGTGTCGTCTCCCCTTCTTCCGAATTGATCTATAATTGACATAATCTGGAATTTTCGCTACCCTTCGAAGTCGCAACACCCTAGGAGAAAGCCCATGCAGTCCATTTCGCGACCTGTTTCTTCCGGTATCCTGCTTCTGATCCTGATCCTGTCCCTGGCCGGTTGCGAGGATAGACGCAATGAGACTCAGCTGCAGATTTCCGTGCGAACGGCTGAGGTCGATCCCCCGGTGAAAAAACCGCCGCCTGAACTGGTCACCACCCAGGCAGCCTTCATCGAGGTTTCCACCAAGGTGACGCCGTCGGTGGTGAACATCCGCGCCGCCCGGATCAGCAGGGGCAGCGAACTCGGGCCGCTGTTCGATGATTTTTTCGGCGACCTGTTCAGGAATCTGCCGCAGGAACGCAAGGCACAGAGTCTCGGCTCCGGCTTCATCATCAGCGAGGACGGGTACATTCTCACCAATGAACACGTCGTCAAAGGGGCCGAGGAGATAAAGGTCAAGCTTTCCGATCAGCGGGTTTACGACGGCAAGGTGGTGGGTATCGATCCCAGCACCGATGTGGCGGTCCTCAAGATCGAGCCGGATGACAGCCTGGTCGCCGCCGTCCTGGGGGATTCGGACGCCCTGCAGGTCGGGCAGTGGGCCCTGGCCATCGGCAATCCCTTCGGCCTCGACCGGACCCTGACCGTGGGGGTCATCTCCGCGACGGGGCGCGCCAACGTCGGGATCGAGGATTACGAAGACTTCATTCAGACCGACGCCTCCATCAATCCCGGCAATTCAGGGGGGCCGCTGCTTAATATGTACGGCGAGGTGGTGGGAATCAATACGGCCATCGTTGCCACGGGCCAGGGAATCGGTTTTGCCATCCCCATCAACCTGGCCAAACTGATCGCCGATCAGCTGATCGAAAAAGGCGAGGTGACCCGGGGATGGCTGGGAGTTTCCATCCAGGCCCTGACTCCTGAACTGGCGGAATCCTTCGGTCTTGACAGAATGACCGGAGCACTGGTGAATCAGGTGCTCCCCGGCGGCCCCGCCGAAAAGGCAGGGGTGCGGCGCGGCGACGTCCTGCTCACCCTGGACGGCAGGGAGGTCCGGGGCGTGCGGGCACTGCAGCTGCTGGTGGCCAGCACTCCCGCGGGCAAGACGGTCGATCTCGAGATTCTGCGCAACGGCAAGCGCCAGAACCTGCCGGTGACCGTCGCCGCCCAGGAGCCGGAGGAGCGGGCGGCAGAGCCCGCCGCGGTGGGCAAAGGGGTCGGCCTGGGCCTTGTCGTCGCGCCCGCAGAGGAAGGCGGAGTTCGGGTGGATGAGGTCGATCCGGGCAGCGCCGCCGCCGCGGCCGGCGTCCGGCCGGGAGACCGCGTTCTCTCCCTCAACCAGCAGGAGGTAAGGGATCTGGCCTCCTTCAACAAGGCGGCAAAAGAAGCCCTGAAGGGAAAGAACGTGGTTCTTCTTCTGCGAAGGGAGGAGATGACCCTTTACCTGGCTTTTCCGGCCTCGTAGACCGCCGACGTCGGACGGTCTGGCAGCTCCATTCCAGATTCTGCGCCTTCATCATTTGATGCATACCCTTTATCCCCAGTGGGAGGAATCATGGCCAGGCTTGTGGAAAATCCCGATCTCGCCTTTCGGCTTGCACGGGCCATTGTCTCGGACATCGCCCTGTACAATCAGGAGAAGGTGAAAGAGGGGATTAAAAACGACAACATTTTCGATCTGCTGGCCGATGAATTGACGGAAGGCAGGGAGCACTTTCATACCCGGGTTTCCCCCGACCTTCCGAATCGCGACCATCTCTTCGATCGGGCCATCGTGGATGTGATGATCAAGCAGGCCGGCAAAATCGAAAGCCCGATCTGGTAAATGGAGGAGTCCCGCCGCTTTAGTTTCGAGTATGGCCGTGCTTCCGCGCGGCTGGACCTCTTTCTCGCCGAATGCCTGCCTGAACTGACCCGTTCCCAGGTGAAAAGGCTCATCGATGAAGGCCGGGTGCTGCTCAACGGAAACCCGACCAAGACAGGCTTCAGGCTCAAGGGGGGAGAGAACCTTACGGTCTGCTTCCCTCCGCCGGTTACGACCGAGGCCGTGCCCGAAGAGATACCCCTGAACGTACTCTACGAGGACCGGCATCTGATCGTCATCGACAAGCCTGCCGGCATGGTGGTTCATCCCGCCGCGGGCCACCAGGGAGGAACCCTGGTCAATGCCCTGCTTCATCACTGCCGGGATCTCTCGGGAATCGGCGGTGAGCTGCGGCCCGGAATCGTCCACCGCCTCGACAAGGACACCTCGGGAGTGATGCTCGCTACAAAGGACGACGCCGCCCATAACCACCTGTCCCGGCAGTTCAAGGCGCATACCATCAAAAGGCGCTATCTCGCCCTGATCCACGGGCTGCCCCCGAATGATAAAGGGAGTGTGGACCGTCCCAT
>NZ_KI421412.1:387229-389565 GCF_000472285.1 Desulfuromonas sp. TF | reverse complement strand
AAAAAAAATGAGCGGCAGCAGCCGATCCGGCAGGCGGGCCGTCACCCACTGGCGGGTTCTTGCCCGCTTCGACCGGGATCGGCTCTCCCTGGTTGAACTGACGCTGGAGACGGGGCGCACGCATCAGATCCGGGTTCACTTCTCCGAAATGGATCTGCCCATCGCGGGGGATCCGGTATACGGCAGCCCCAAAAGAGCCGCCGCTCTGGAAGACCCGGTGCTGCGCAGACGGATTCAGGAGCTGGGCAGGCAGGCTCTCCATGCCCGTGTGCTCGGCTTTATCCACCCCGTCAGCAATGAGTACATGGAATTCGAAAGCCCGCCGCCGGCTGATATGCAGGAATTATTGGATTACCTGGAAGAGAAGTATAGATAATGTAGAATGTTAAGGGTTCCTTTTGCCTCGAACCTTTAGCCTTTACCTGAACACGGAGTGTTTGTTCATGAAGCTTGCCCGACAGGGAAAAGTCAGTTACCTTCAGCCGTCCTGGGCAGACCAGGGCGGCGTGGCGGCAGGGTTTACCACCCGCAACGGCGGAGTCAGCCGTCCTCCCTACAACTCTCTGAACCTGGGATACAACACGGACGACGTCCGCCACAATGTGGACGGGAACCGTTCCACCCTGGCTCGAGCTTTCGATCTGCCTCCTCACCTCCTGCTGACGGTGCGGCAGGTGCACGGCACCGACATTCTGGTCATCGACGAGCCCAATCCCGACCTTTTCCATTTCCTATCCGTCGAATGCGACGCGGTGATCACCGATCAGTCCGGAATCATGATCGGCGTGTTGACGGCGGACTGCTACCCCGTTCTACTGTTCGACCCGCGTCGCAAGGTGGTTGCAGCGGTGCATGTGGGATGGAAAGGGGCAGCGGCAGGAATTCTGGGGAAGGCTGTGGAAGCCATGCAGGCGTCGTTCGGATGTCGTCCCGAGCAGATCCTGGCGGCGGTCGGCCCCGGCATCGGCTCCCATAAATACGAGGTGGACCGTCCTGTTCGCGACGCCTTCCGCCAGGGGTCCGGTCACTGGGCCCGCATCGCCGAAGAAGTCGATCTGGGCAAGTGGCATCTCGATCTCAGGCAGAGCTGCCTGCTGCAGCTCGAAGATGCCGGCCTCGATCCGGCGAATCTGAGCGCGGCCGAACAGGACACCTGCTGTCACCGGGAGCTTTTCTTCTCCTACCGGCGCGACCACGGGCAAACAGGACGGCAGATGGGGTTTATCCTGCTGCGCTGAGGAAGCGGAGCTTGTAAGGACGGGACCGTTTATGAGTATAGGCATCCTCTTCGTTGATGATCATGAAGTTTTTCATGACTGCATAAGACACCTCTTCAATACCCGGGAGGATATGCGGATCCTGGCGGTGGCCAACAACGGACAGACCGCTTTGCGGCTGACCCGGGAGCTGCTCCCCGATGTGGTCGTCATGGATGTCCGGCTCCCGACGCTCAACGGAATCGAAGCCACCCGCCAGATCCTCCAGATTCATCCCCGATGCAGGGTGGTGGGCCTTTCCGGCTGCGCCGATCGACAGACGGTGGTTGAGATGCTCCGGGCCGGGGCCAGGGGGTATGTGGTCAAGGATGCCGCCTTCACCGAACTGGTTCAGGCCATCGAGACGGTGATGACGGGCAAGAGATATCTCAGCCCCGCGCTGACTTCGGTGGTCGTCGACCTCGTTCTCGGCATGGGCAAAGAGGAGGATCTCCAGGCTGAATCTGTTCTGACTTGCCGCGAAAGACAGGTATTGCAGATGGTCGCCGAAGGAATGACGTCGCGGCAAATAGCCGAAAGCCTCTGCGTCAGCCCCAAAACAGTCGAAACTCACCGTACCCGGCTCATGAAAAAGCTCAACCTCACCAGCCTGGCCGACTTGGTCAAATATGCCGTCCGCGAAGGCCTTACCACCCTCTAAACTTGATATCCTCCCCCCTTTAGACTCACGTTTTACTCAAGATTGAACCGCGGTTGCCCCCTGTCCGTGTAAGTGTTTTCCTTACATGAAAATACAGGGGTGTGCCAATTGTTTTCACCATCGGGATGTAATAGGTTATATGCGAACCGGAAAACGGAAGACGCTCGCGGGTGATTTTCCGATCGGTATGCCGGTGCCTGTTTTTGCTGCAGGAGGGGAGGCGGGCGAAAGCCGCGTCTGAAATACCCGGAGGGGGGTGAAGGCAGCAGCTCCGTGGCAATGTCACGGGGCTGCTGCTTTTTTAGTTTCTGTCCGGAAACGGTTCTTTTCCGCCCTGGCGGCGTCAATCCGCGCCCCTGCTTGTGCGACGTACGATGTACGTCTCCGCGCAGGTCCTTGATTTCCTTGCCACGACGAAA
>NZ_KI421412.1:324047-387219 GCF_000472285.1 Desulfuromonas sp. TF | reverse complement strand
CGTCAATCCGCGCCCCTGCTTGTGCGACGTACGATGTACGTCTCCGCGCAGGTCCTTGATTTCCTTGCCACGACGAAAAATCCCTCGTTTCCGAATCAGAAACTCGCTGGAAAAAGGTCATTCAGAGGGGAAGACTTCCATCAGGAATCGCCGCCAGGCATCCCAGTACTTGCGGCCCCCGGCATCATAGGTGTCGTTGTGGCCGGCTCCGGGAATGAGATGGAAGGTTTTCGGCTCATTGGCCCGCTCGAATACCCGCCGTGCCATTTTTACAGGAACAATGGCGTCGGCGTCTCCCTGAAAGATCAACAGGGGGACGCCGACGCTGGGTATTTTCTCCAGAGTGTCGTAGCGGGCCTGCACGGCCCAGGACAGGAGAGTGTACAGAAAAGGGTAGTGATGGCGCCCCATGGCCGAAACGGAAGGGAAGGGCGTCTCCAGAACCAGTCCGGCCGGCTGTTTCTCCAGCGCCATCTGTACGGCCACGCCCGCCCCCAGCGATCGCCCGAAGTAGATCATCCGCTCCGGTTTCCAACCGCGGTTTTCCAGCCATTCCAGTGCTCCCCGGGCATCGGCATAGGTCCCCTCCTCGCTCGCTGTTCCCTCACTTTTCCCATAGCCGCGGTAGTCGAAAATGAAGACGGAAACGCCAATCTCGCGCCGGAAAAGATAGAGATTTTCTATTCGGTGGGAGATGTTGCCGGCATTTCCGTGACAGAAAAGAATAAGTGGTTTTCCTGACGCCCCGGGAACGAACCAGCCATGCAGAAGCGTTCCGTCCGCGGCGGGAAAAAGGACTTCCTCGTAGGGGAGGTCGAAGATCGCCGGGGTGGCGACGAGCTCTTTCATGGGGAAATAGAGAAACGTATGCTCCATGGCGCCCTGAGATCGTCCGGGGAAAACAGTCACGGCGGCAAGCAGAAGAAAGAAAATAGAGTTCTTCATGCTCTTCAGTATACCCGCGCTTTTGTTTAGCCGATGTCGAATTTTACTTGCGCCAGAAGCTCGGAAAGAACAGGACCAGAACGGTAAAGAGCTCAAGACGGCCCATGAGCATACAGGCGATGAGCACCGTCTTGCCGAAAGCCGGAACCTGGGCGAAATTGTCGGCAGGCCCGACGCTCCCCAGGCCGGGACCGATATTGCTCAAGGTGGCGATAACCGCGGCCCCGGAGGAGACCAGGTCCATCCCCGAGGCAGCGAGAAGACAGGAAGCGACGACAAAGACCCCCATGAAGAGGGCGAAAAAGCCGAGTATGGCCTGCATGACTTCACGGTCCACGGGTATATCACCCAGTTTTACCAGGCGCACCGCCCGGGGATGGATGAGGCGATAGAGCTGCACCTGGGCATGTTTGAACAGCAGCAGAATGCGAGCCACTTTCATTCCACCGCCGGTGGATCCTGCGCAGCCTCCGGTGAACATGAGCAGGACCAGGAGGTATTGGGCGAGTACCGGCCAGATTTCAAAATCGGCGGTGCCGAAGCCGGTGGTGGTCAGGATGGAAGAAGCCTGAAAGGCGCTGTAGCGCAGATTGTCCAGGAATGAATCGTAGACGCGGCCCTGGTTGAGCAGAACGATCAGGCCGGTGGCAGTCAGGACCAGGACCAGGTAGGTGCGAAATTCCTCGTTGCGGAAATACCCGCGCACCCGCCCCCTGAGGGCATGATAATGAAGGGAGAAGTTGACCCCCGCCAGAATCATGAAAAGGATAATCACCCATTCGATGTAGGGACTGTTGAAGGCGCCGACGGAAGCATTGCGGGTGGAAAAGCCGCCTGTTGCCAGGGTGGCGAAGGAGTGGCAGAGAGCTTCGTAGAAATTCATGCCGCCGAACATGAGAAGGACGGTTTCGGCCGCCGTCAACAGGACATAGACTCCCCACAGCAGCTTGGCGGTGTCCTGGATTCGAGGTTTGAGGCGGTCGGCTGTGGGGCCGGGAACCTCCGCCTTGAAGAGCTGCATGCCGCCGACGCCGAGCATGGGCAGGATCGCCAGGGAAAGCACGATGATTCCCATGCCGCCCAGCCAGTGAGTTAAGGCACGCCACAGCAGCACGCTTTCTGGGAGGATCTCGATATCGGTCAGAATCGTGGAGCCGGTGGTGGTGAAGCCGCTCATGGTTTCGAAGACGGCATCGAGGGGGGAAGGGATGGCGCCGGAGAAGAGGAAAGGAAGGGCGCCGAAGAGAGCGTAAAAGGTCCAGCCGAAGGTTACGATGGCAAAGCCTTCACGAACGGACAGATCCTTCCGGCTTTTGCAACTGGCGAACAGTGCCAGCCCGGCTATCAGGGTAATGGACGCAGAAAGAAGAAATGCCCCGGCCGCTCCGTCGCGAAAATATAAGGAGAAGGGGATCGGCACCAGCAGGGCGGCGGCGAGAAACAGAAGCATGGCGCCAAGAATGCGCAGCGTGAGGACCATGTTCATCTTATTCGAAAAACCTCTCGATCTTCGACAGCGCTCCAGGAAGGGCGAAAACCACTACCCGGTCGCCTTCCCGCAGACGGCTGTCGCCGGTGGGGATCTCGTAGGTATCCTTATGGACGACGGCGCCGATGATCGCGCCCTCCGGAAAATCCAGATCCTTCAGCGGGGTTTCGACGATGCTGCTTCTTCCGGGAACCAGGATCTCAAGGACCTCGGCATTGCTCCCCTCGATGGCGGCAAGGGAGATGATCTCTCCGCGCCGGACAAACTTGAGGATAGCTCCGGCGGCCGCCTGGCGGGGTGAAATGCAGGCGTCGACCCCGAGAGTGGGGGCCAGATTCAGCAGCTCGGGTTTGTTCACCAGGGCCAAGGTGCGGCGGGCGCCGTGCTGGCGGGCGAGGAGTGAGCAGAGGATATTGCTTTCGTCGTTGTCCGTGACCGCGATGAAGACATCGGCGTTCTCCACCCCTTCATCCAGCATCGTACTGATATCCGTTCCTTCCGCGTGAATCACCATAGTCCGTTTCAGCTTGGCCGAAAGCATCTCGCACCGCTGCTCGTCCTGATCCACCAGGCGAACATCGAAACGCCTCTTTTCGAGTTCGCCGGCGACGCGCAGCCCGATGCGACCTCCTCCGAGAATGAATGCCCGCGGCGATTGGCGCCTTTTTTCCGGTTCCTCGAGTTTGAGCATGTACTGGATGGCGGGGAGGTCCTGGCGGTGGGAGACGAGGAAGATGCTGTCGCCGGCCTGAATAGTGTCGTCGCCGCGGGGGATGATGGTACGGCCGCCGCGGGTGATGGCGGTGACCACGAAACGGTACATGCCGCGGATCTCTCCCAGCTCCCGCAGGGTCAGGTCGCACAGGGGGCTGCTCTCGCCGATGCGGTAGCCCAGGAACTGGATCTGCCCTTCGACGAACTCGGCGACATCGAAGGCCCCTGAGCGGCAGGAGATCTTGACGATCTCGTCGGCGACGGCGTCATTGGGGTTGATGAGGAGGCTGATGCCGAGCTTTTCCTTCGACAGAACGGCGCCCTGGCCGGTGTATTCGATACTCTTGACCCTCGCCACCCGGGTTGCGACCCCGTATTCACGGGCCAGGAGACAGGCGAGGATATTCACCTCGTCGAAATCGGTGACTGCGATAAAAATGTCGGCGGATTTGATCCCCGCCTGTTCCAGGACTTCGGCGCTGGCGCCGTTTCCGTGGATACCCAGCACGTTGAGACGGTCCTGGGCTTTTTTAAGGTTTTCCTGGCTGCGATCGATCAGAGTGACTTCGTGCCCCTCCATTGAGAGCCGCTCGCAGAGAAAATAGCCGACTTGCCCTGAACCGATGATCAGTATCTTCATTCGTTTTCCCGGATCTGTTTGTCGCCGCCAGGAAAGCGGCGCGAATTGCCGCTAAAAATGGCATAAATCGAAAAAATGCGCAAGCTTCCGTGCCGAAGGCACAAAGGGAAGGTGTTGTCCTTTCCGAAGGCCTCGCGTAGAATGGCTCCATATCGTTGAAAGGGAGTATTTGTGGATTTATTTTTTGAGCCTTCGGAAGAGCAGGTTCGCCGGGAGAGGGAAAAGGCCCGCGAGCTGCGCAAAAGCCAATGGTGGAAAAACCGGGTAGCGCAAGGGGTCTGTCATTATTGCGGAGCTGAGATGGCGCCGAAGGAGTTGACCCTTGACCACATCGTTCCCGTCATCCGGGGGGGCAAGAGCACCAGGGGAAACTGCGTACCGTCCTGCAAGGAATGCAACAACCGCAAGAAACATCTCCTCCCCATCGAATGGGAGGAGTATCTTGACAGGTTAAAGGACAAAGGATAAAGGTTTTACAAGTCCTTCCTTTAACCTTTGTCCTTTAACCTTTTACCTGTTTCTACAGTTCTTCGAAAATTTCCTCCCCCTCGTCCGGGTCTTCCTCCTCGTCGAATTCGTCATCCATAAAGCGTTCAAGAAACCGCTGGTTGTCCCGAATCCTCTTCGCCACTTCCTGCTGCAGGATTTCAAGGTCCTGGAAACGTTCGTTCCGCCGTCCACTCTCTGCCGGTTCCCCTTCCGGGGGAAGGAGATCTTCGCTTTCCGGTTCCTCAGCCATTTTTCGCCTCCCTGATCTTTCGATAGCAAGTTATATAGCGTTCGGCTGAATGAGTCCAGGAATTATCCTCGGCCATGGCTTGCCGCGCCAGGCTCAGCCAGGCGGGGCGGTCGGAGTAGAGGCGCAGTGCCCGGTCGAGGGCCGACAGCAGGTCCTCGGCGGCGGGCTCGTCAAAGACGAATCCGTTGCCCTGCCGCGGTTTCTCTGCGGCATCGAAGACCGTATCGGCGAGTCCTCCGGTTCTGCGGACGACAGGGAGCGATCCGTAGCGCAGGGCGATGAGCTGGCCGAGACCGCACGGCTCATAGTGGCTCGGCATCAGAAAGATGTCGCTGCCGGCATAAATGCGCCGGGAGAGATCCTCGTCGAAGTTCAGGTTGATGGAAACCTTTCCCGGATACCGGCTCCTCAATTTGGCGAAGCGTTCCATGTGCACCCGTTCCCCGCTGCCGAGCAGGACGAACTGCAGGTCACGCTGCATGAGCTCCTCCCAGGCGTCTTCCACCAGGTCCAGACCCTTCTGGGTGTCCAGACGGGTCACCATGGCGACGATCGGGACCTCGGACCTCTTCTCAAGGCCCAGCTCCTGCTGCAGAGCGGTCTTGTTCCGCGCTTTTCCCTCCGGCTCGGATGCACTGAAGGGCGCGGCAAGCGCCCGGTCCTCTGCCGGATTCCACTGTTGCATGTCCAGGCCGTTGACGATTCCGATCAAGGCGTCCCGGCGCCGGCGAAGGATTCCGTCGAAACCGATCCCCAATTCGGGGGTCTGGATTTCCTTGCAATAGGTCTCGGAGACGGTGTTCACGGTGTCGGCAAAGATCACCCCTCCCTTGAGGAGAGAGACCTTTCCGTAAAATTCCAACCCTTCCATGGATGCCAGTGCGGGATCGACGCCGAGATCGGTCAACACCCCTGGCGGGAAAAGGCCCTGGTAGCCGAGATTGTGAATGGTCATCAGGGTGCCGATTCCGGCGTAGAATGGATCATCCCGCAGTTCGGTGCGCAGCAGTACCGGAATCAGACTGGTCTGCCAGTCGTTGAGATGCAGAACATCCGGACGGAAATCGATCCGCGGCAGAAATTCCAGAACGCTCCGACAGAAAAAGCCGAATCGCAGGGCATTGTCGGAGAAATCTCCATCGCCGTTGCCGTAAAGCCCCTCCCGGTCGAAGAAATGGGGGTTCTCGACATAATAGACCGGCACGTCATTCAGGACTCCCTGGTGCAGGAGTCCGCCCCGGGGTTCACCGCCGATATCGACTTCCACGCTGGCGATGCGCCGCTCCAGGGATTCGCCCCTTTCGTCCACACTCCGGTAAAAGGGCATGATGATCCGCACATCATGGCCGAGGTCCTTCAACGCCTGGGGGAGTGCCCCGGCGACATCGGCCAGCCCGCCGCTCTTGGCAAAAGGCGCAACTTCCGGAGAAACCAGGAGGATTTTCAGCGGTTCGGTCTTCCTCTCGCGGAGAGGATACAGAGTCCGCTGGTCGGCGAGAATCCGGTTCCGGAACCGCTCCATCCGGTAGCCGGCTTCTTCGGCATGCCGAAGAAGCTTCTCCTGTTCCCCGTGGATCTGTGCCAGGTGAGCGAGGAGTCCTTCCGTGTCCCGGCCGAAATGGGCCGCGGAGGCGATTGCCGCAACAAAGAAAAGACCGTAAGAGAGCTCTTCCAGGCATTCCTTGTTGAACCATTCGGTTCCATCCGCCCAGTTCGCACAGAGGCATTGCCGCACCGAAGTCTCTTTAAGCAGGGCGGCGAAATCATGCCGACGGACGGCGGGAACCCAGAACTCCTGGTGGCGGACCAGGGTCTTGGCCAGCAGCGCGGCGCGGATGCCCTTTCCGCCTCCCAGCACCTCCTCGAGGACATGCTCCAGCAGATATTCCTCCATCCAGCGGGCACTTCGCCGCCCGGCGGACACTCCCGCCGAGGGCTGGGCCAGGCGGTGCAGAGTCAGGAAAGGGAGCAGCACTCCTTCGAGCATCCGCCTGAGTTCCCCTGCCGACTTTTCCTCTGTGCTCCAGGGCGCGGCCATGGCCTTCAGGCTCCGGCGCTCCTTCACTCTGCGGCTTTTCATCTTCAGCAGCGAACGGATCTCACTCAGCTCCGCCATGATCGTCCGGTGCAGTTCCTGCGGCTGACCGGGAAGGCGCACGACCTCTTCCGCGGTCCGAAGAAACACTTCCAGGGTGCGGGAAAAGCTCTCCTGCGCCGGACTCTTCCGCCATTTTTCTTCAGACAGCCCAAGAGCCGCGGCCAACTCGTGCAGCATCTGCGGATCGATAGTGCGCCTGAAGGCCTGCAGCAGCGGCGCCAAACGAACCCGGCGCAGTTCCCAGTCGAGGCTGACCACCGGCCGGTCGCCGATCTCGCCGTACAGCTGTCCCCAGATCCCTTCGGCATCGTGGATCTGGCGGAAATCGACGAAGACGTAATACTCGTAGGCGTCCAGTCGCAGATGCAGCCCCTGCATCGCGTCGCAGGGACGCAGGTATTCGAGGCCGCTGCGGGTGTCGCGAAAGCGAAGGAAACGGTCGGGGCCCATGGCGAGTTTGAAAGCGTCGGCCAGGGTGGTGGTCACCAAGTTGCTTTCGCCGGGGTGGCGGGGGACGTTTTTGGCCACGGAACGGCCGATCCGCCCCTCGGTCTCACCGAAGCGGTTGTTGTAGACCACCAGCGTTTTGTCCTCTGCGCTGCCGTTGGAGTAGGCGAAGACGTTCTCGTCGACTCCTCCTTCCGTATCGAAGTCGTAGAGTTCGAACTGCTCGGCGCCGCTGAACTGCCGCCTCCGGCGCATCAGGGGGAAGATCTGCGCCTCATGGTGCCGGATGAAGGCTTCGTCGGGAGCCTCGTCACGATAAGCCCGCCGGTACTCCATCCCGTACTTCTCCGAGAGCCCCTCCACCTGCCCGTGGCCGAACATGGGGAGTCCCGGCATGGTCACCAGCATGACCGCCACGCCGAAGTACTTGTCCCCCCGGCCGAACTGCTCGACGGCTGTGGCTTCATCGGGGTTGTTCATGAAATTGACGAAACGCTGCAGAATGGCGGGGTTGAATTCGAGGATGTTTTTGATGACGCTGCGGTATTTGGCATTCTCCTCCATCTTCAGCATGTTCATGAAGGCGCTGTTGTAGACCCGGTGCATACCGAGAGTGCGGACGAAGTACCCTTCCATGAGCCAGAAGGCTTCGGCGATCAGGAGGGTATCGGGAACCTCGGCGGCGACCCGGTCGACGACCTCGCGCCAGAACTCCACCGGAAAGGCGTGGTCGAAGTCGTCCCGGCTCATGGCGTGCTCGGCCCTTGAAGGGACCCCGGAACCGCCTCCGGGCTGGGGGTACCACAGGCGCTGGAAATGCTTCTTGGCCAAAGTCATTGCGGCGTCGAAGCGGATTACCCGGAAGCGGCGCGCCACGGCGACGATGGTGCGGATCATCGCCTCCCGCACCTCCGGCAGCAGGTAGTTGAGCTGGGCCGTATCGTTCCAGGGCATGTGGGTGCCGTCGTTGCCGTGATAGATGTAGCGCTCTTTTCCGCTGCGTCTGTCCACATGCTTGAAGACGACGGCCGCATCGGAATGATTCCAGTAGCCGTCCTCGATGAAGAGGGCCACATCGTCGGACCAGGAAAGGTCCGGGCCGGTGAATCGGTAGCCGATATAGGGGGGCTGGTCGACCTGGATGTACCAGTCGGGGTGCTCCCGGGTCCACCGGGAGTAGATTCCGGTGTGATTGGGGACCACGTCGCTCGCCAGGCAGATTCCCCGGGCCAGGCACCGGGCCTCCAGGGCGGCCAGGGCGTCTTCTCCTCCGAGGTCGCCGGCCACCGTGTAATCGTATAGAGAATAGGCCGAGGAGACCGCCTCGGGGTTCCCCATGATCTGCTTGATCTTCTGGGAGGCCGGGGATCGCTCCCAGAGCCCGATCAGCCAAAGAGAAGTGAACCCCCATCGGGCCAGGAGGTCGAGCTCCTCGTCCGGAATCTGGTCGAGCCGGATAATGTTGCGGAGGTATTTTTTCGACAGCTGGTCGAGCCAGACATAGATCGTCTTGGCGATCAGCACCACGTTGGGCATCCAGTCGGTATCGGGAGAGAAGGCCTCGGGTTCTTCGTAATGGAGGCCGGCCCGAAAATCGGGGACCAGGGCCGGGCCGCCGCCGAAGCCGCGCATTGTCTCCTCCTCGGCCACGACATCGAGGGCGATCACCAGGCTGCGCAGCAGATCTTCCGGAATCAGGTCCCCCCAGTGATCGCGAATGAAGGCCACCTGCCCGGTCAGCGAATGGGGAGAAGCCTCGATGGGCGCATGCAGTAGCGACAGCAGGGAGCGGCCGAGCAACCCCGGAACAGCGACCTTCTGCAATTTCCGGTCGAGTTCGGCCAGAGCCTGACGATAAGGGATGGTGCGCTGCAGGTCGGCATCGTCGTAAAGGGGGCTGAATCGTTCGGCGGCGGGATTGGCGCACTGGGTGGCCAGGATAAAGAGCTCGACCAGGGTGTCGCGCCGATTGGCCTGAGCCTCTTCCCCTTTGAAAAAAAGTTCCCGGGGTTTCCCGCGCAGGACGGCGGCGGGCGGGTAAAGTCGAACGAAGCTTTCCAGGGCCGCATCCAGTTCGGCAATGACCGCCGGCTCACCGTCGATGCGGACGGTATGGTCTTCGAAGGTGCAGTTGTGAAGCTCCAGAAACCGGTCCGAGATCAGGCGGAAGATCCGGTTCAGAAGTGCCAGAAGGTTGAGCTGGGCGGCACTGGCGGGACGTTCGGGCTGCCTGCGGTTCAGGCTTAGGGCCACCTGCTGCAGCGGGCGCAAGAGGGACGGGGAGGGCTGATGCAGTAATTCGACGGGAAGATCGAAATGTGTCCGTGCGCGCTCGGAGACCTGGATGGCCAGGGGGAAATATTTCTGGTCTGATTGTCCCATATCTGTTTTGCTTTCCATCTCGTTTTTCAGAAGTATCGTCTCTTTACCCTGTGGAACAGGTTATCAAAGGCTCATGGAGAGGTCCACGGCCCTCATGAAGCGGGCCGCCTCCTCCGGAGGGGTGGAATTCATGAAGAATCCCGTGCCCCATTCGAATCCGGCATTATTGGTCAGACGGGGGACCAGGTCGATATGCCAGTGGAAATCATAGGGGATCGATCCCCAGTACCCCGGCTTTCCCAGTCTCAGATGCATGAGGGGGGAGGTGTGCAGGAGGAAGTTGTACGGCGGGTCCCGCAGAACGCTGCGCATCCGCAGCAGGGCATCCTTCAGAGCTTCCGCCAGCGCGGACAGCTCGTGGTCGGCCATCAGGGCAAAATCATGACTGTGGCGAGCGGGTGCAATCCGAACCTCAAAGGGAAAACGGGAGGCATAGGGGGCAAAAACCACAAAATTTCCGTCGTCGCGGATGATGCGCCGTCGGTCCTCCCGCTCCTGTGCCAGAAGATCGCAGAAGAGACAGCGTTCCTTCTTTTTATAGTATTCCTGGCAGACGGAAAGCTCGGTCGCCGTCAGGTTCGGAGTAATCGGAACGGCGATGATCTGGGTATGGGAGTGGGGAATGGCGGCTCCCGCTTCGACGCCGTGGTTCTTGAACAGAAGGATATAGCGAAACCGGGGGTCCTTGCGCAGATCGAGAAGTCGAGCCCGGTAGGCCTTGAGCACATCGGTTATTTCGGCCGGGGCGAGTTCGGCCAGGCTTCTGTCGTGATCGGGAGTTTCTATGACCACTTCATGGGCGCCGATGCCGTTCATGGCATCATAGATTCCCACTCCCCTCTTTTCGAGCTCCCCCTCAATACGCAGCACCGGATATTTGTTGGGGATGACCCGCACTTTCCAGCCGGGCGTATTGGGCCTGCTACCGTCCGTGCGGATGGCAAAGATCTCCCTTGGGGTCTTGTCTTCACGTCCGTAACAGAAAGGGCAGACGGTCATGTTGACCTGCTTGCGGTCATTCATGAAGTCTCTCGGGCGGCGCCCTCTCTCCAGAGTGATGATCACCCAGGTCTTTTTTAGAGGATCCCAGCGCAGTTCGGACAAAACGGAACCTTTCCCCCCGGCAAGGGCTCAAGTCATGCTTTCTTACAGGCCGAGCTTGTGTTCATCCGGAAACTCCGGATGGACACTAACGAGTTTCCGGTTCAGCTTGCCAGCAGTTCCTGTTTCCACCCTTCTACTTTGTCCCGATAGGTTTCGAGCAATTTGTCCACCCTGTTACTGTCCCCGGATTCTGCGACGATATGAGCGATGGGACGGTGCTGGTCGGGAAGAAGAAGCACCCAGTCGCCATCGATCTGAACCTTGACGCCGTCGATGAAGGAGGCCTCCAGGTCGACGGAATCTTCGCTCATCTTTCTCATGATTCCTCCCTTGAGCTCCCAGGAGCAGGGAATCTGCAGGTGCCGATAGGCCCGGCGGGGGATGGTCCGGCGGATGCTTCCCAGGGTCTCCCCGGTCCGGGCCAGCAGCTCCAGGGTTTTGGCCACGGTGAAGAGGGCGTCGAAATTGGATTGAAAGGATGGGAAGGCGAAGCGGCCGTCCATGGTGCCGGCAAGCTGCACCTGGCGGTTCTGTGCGGCCTCCACCAGAGAGCGTCCGTCCGTCTTGGTGCGCTGTACGGTCAATCCGAACTCCTGGGCCAGTTCCTCCACGGCCAGAGGGGCCGGAACCGGCAGGACCAGACTGCCGCGGCGTTCCCCCCGGCACACGAGGGCGGTCAGGACCACGAGAGCCTCGGTGTTGGAAAGGACCTCTCCGGTTTCGTCGATGAGTTTAATCCGTTCCCCCGAAGGCCCGAGCCAGAATCCCGCGGTGGCTCCCAGGGTTTCGACGATGCGCGAGAGCTGTTCCATCGAGCGGCTGTCCTGCTCGGGGGTGCTGCCGCCGCCGTTTTCATGTACATGGGAGTTGAGCTCGATCACCTCGCAGCCGAGTTCCGTCAGAAGATCAGGGAGGAGATGTCCCGCCGGTGAGTGGTTGAGGTCGATCACTACCTTCGGTTTTGCCGCCCGCAGGACTTCGCTGTTGACGGCCCGCAGGAACCCCTCCCGGTAGTAGTCGTAAATGCGGGGTATCTCGGAGATGCCGCCGGGCTCGGTGTAATGCACGCGGCGGAAGTTCTCTTTGTAATAAACCCGCTCGATCCCCTTGGCCATGGCGGAGGAGATCTCCACCCCGTCGGCATCGAAGAAAACGATTTCCGTGGACGCGGGATCCTCGGGGGACTGACGGAAATGTACACCGCCGACCTCGCCGAAGGTGGTGAGCTTGTAGCGCAGCACCGGCAGGGAAACCATCTTGATGTCCCGGACGTTGACTCCCGCCGAAAGGAGACCGCCCACAAAGGAGCGCTTGAGCATGCGCGAGGCGCGGACCGCATCCCGGCCGGCCAGCACGAAGGCGTCCTTCGGCAGGGTGGAGGCATAGGCGGCGCCCAGCTTGGCGGTAAATTCGGGGGTCAGCTCGACATTGGTCAGCCCGCGCACCTGCGCCCCCTCGAAAAGGCTCTTGCGCCACTTCTCTCCCCAGATCAGATTGGTGGTGACGATGGAACCTCCTTCGATCGCCTTGCGCGGCCACACCTTGATGTCTTTTTTTATGAAGGCATCATCGCCGATGGTCGTCTCATCGCCGATGATGGCTCCTTCCTCGATGGTCACCCCCTGGCCCGCCCGGACATTATTGCCCAGAACCGCACCCTTGATGCGGCAGCCTTTCCTGAGATAGACGTTGTCCCAGAGGACGGCGTCTTCGAGTTCGGCGCCGTCCTCGATGACGCAGTTGCGGCCCACGGTGCAGTTCTTCAGGCGGGCATCGCCGAGTACATGGGTGTTGTCGCCAAGGACCACCATCCCCTCCAACTGCGAATAATCGCCGCTGGCGATCAGCGTCTCTTCACCCATAAAAACCTCTCCACCTTCGGTTTTTATGGGCTTTTCCCTGGTCAGGATCTGTACTCGATTCTGCGTTATGTCATGGCAGGCTTCCAGGTAGGCGTCTGTGTTGCCGATGTCCGCCCAATAACCGCTGAGGCTGCAGCCGAACAGGGGGGCGTTCTCCTCCAGCATGGCCGGGAAAATGTCCTTGGACCAGTCCCGGTTTTCCCCTTCGGGGATCATATCCAACACCTCCGGCTCCAGAACATAGATGCCGGTGTTGATGGTGTCCGAGAAGACCTCTCCCCATCCCGGTTTTTCAAGGAACTTGGTGATCCGGCCTTCCTTGTCGGTGATGACCACGCCGAACTGGAGAGGGTCCTTCACCGAAGTCAGGGTGATGGTCGCCTTGGCCTTTTTTTCCTCGTGAAATTTGATGACCTCGGAAAGGTCGAAATCGGTAAGGAGATCGCCGCTGATGATGAGAAATCGCTCGTCCAGGTATTTGGCTGCCGCCTTGACCGCCCCGGCGGTGCCGAAGTCCTCGAGGGGGGTGACATAGGTGATGCGTACCCCGAATTCACTGCCGTCGCCGAAGAAGTTCTTGATGATTTCGGGCTGATGATAGAGAAGCAGAACCAGCTCGTCGATCCCGTGCTTCTTCAGCAGTTCGATGATGTGGAGCATAATGGGCTGGTTGACGAGCGGGATCATCGGCTTGGGCATGTTGATGGTCAGGGGCTGGATGCGGGTGCCGAACCCCCCCGCCATGAGAACCGCTTTCATAAATACATTCTCCTCCGATAATGCGTGATTGATCGATCGTTGGTTTGCTGTGTCGGCAGTTTGCCAACCGGGGTGAGGAGTGAGGAGTAGAGGCGCTGTTACCCCTCACCCCTCACGATTTTTTCAGGTCTTCTTCTTCAGGACCCGCCGGATCTCTTCTTTCAGCTCCGTGAGATCGGAGCTTTTGACCACATAGGCATCGGCTAGCCAGGAGGAAAAGTCATCCTTGTAGCAGCTGAATGCCGTGCAGAGGATGACCGGCAGGTCCGATCGCTCCTTGACGATGTTCTGCAGAAGCTGCAGTCCGCTTTCCCCCTTCATCTGTATATCCAGGACGATCAGATCGAATTCCTGGTTTTTAAGCAGCTCGGCGGCTTCGGCTCCGGTCCCGACGGACTCCACCTGGTACCCTTCGTCCTCCAGTTCAGCCGCATAGAGATGCCGGATATCTCTTTCATCGTCAACCACCAACAGACGGGCCATAGCTTTCCTCCTTTGCGATGTGCAGGCGTATGACAAAGGACGTTCCAGCTCCTTCACGTCCCCTGATTTCCAGATCCGAGCCATGATCCTCAAGGATACGGGCGCACAGGGCGAGACCGAGTCCGCCGCCCTGTCTCGCCTCCGAAAATGATTCCGAGGTGACTGCCCTGATCGTTTCCGGGTGCAAGGCCTTCCCGCCATGGGAGAGGATGATGCTCAGTTCGTTCTCCTTGCGTGCGGTGCAAATTTCCATCTCACCCCCGCGGGGAATATCCGTCAGCGCCAGACGGATGATGCTGCGCAGGCAATAGACGATCTTCTTGAAATCGACCATCACCAGAGGAAGGTCGGGGGCAAGCACGAGCCGGCAGTTGACGTCGTTTGTCTCCAGATCCTCCCGCAGACCGGAGTAAACTTCAGTAACCAGGTGGTTGATGTCCCATCGGTCGTAGGTGGGATGGAGCGATTCCGAGTAGCTCAGCACCTCCTCCAGAACACCATCCAGCCGTCTGGCCTCCCGCATGATCGATTCGACGTACGGCCGATTGGGGTCATCGACGGGGATGTTGCGATTCAGGGTTCGGGCGAAACCGCCGATGATGGTCATCGGATTGCGGATCGAGTGGGAAATGCTGGCGGTAAGTTTCCCCACCAGTGCCATCTTTTCCATGCGCAGGATCAGTTCCTGCTGTTCGCCGAGCCGGCGGTTGGCTTCCGTCAGGTTTTTCAGCTCGCTCTGCAGGCGTTCATAGAGAGAGGCCCGCTCGATGGCGAAGGAAACCGGCATGGCAAAGGTTTCCAGCGAATGAAGATCATCGGCGGCGATGGGCTGGCCGGTAACGATATTGTCCGCCAGAAGCAGTCCGACCCGCCGGTCCTTGCTTTTGAGGGGAACCAGGATAAGTTCTCTGACCCCGAGGGCCTCCGCCCGGGAAGAATCGAGGTGAGGCTCGCATCTGATATCAGGGATATGCCGCGACTGCTGATCGTTCAGGGCCTGCACGAAAAGGTGATCGTGATCATCGAGAGGGACCGAAAGTTTGTCGAGGAGATCCTGGAACTTTTCTCTTTCCGCCGCCAGTTTCTCACGGAAAAAGAGCTGCGCCATCTCTCTCAGGGGATAGTCGCGTTCGGCGATCTCTCTCCAGATGCGACCGGCATCTTCCCGGCTGCGCGGTCCGACGGCCAGGTATCCCCTGAGGAGCTTGCGTTTTGAGTCCACCAGCATCAGGATCGCCCGGTTCAGGCCGAAGCCCTTTCCGGCCGTGACGGCGGTCAGAGCCATGGCGATGACTTCGTCCATCTCCGTCGAGCTCTGCAGTACCAGTCCTACTTCGTAAAGGAACCTGGTCTCCCGGTTGCGGACCTCGATCTGCCTGTTGAGTTCGTGATTCTGCCGGCGCTGTGCCGCCAGTTCGTCCAAGGCTTCAGGAAGGAGATCGGCCAGGGTGCCCCGGTGGTCATCGCTCAGCGTCCGCAAGTCATTCCGGAAGCGGGGGCATTCTAGACAGCGCCGCAGAAATCTCTGGCGGCGATCCTGGAGGAGGTGCTCCTCTCCCATACCCAGAAAAGGGCACTCATCGGCAACAATGTTCTCTTTGTACCAGCAGCAATCAGGTTTCACAACAAATGCACCACATCTAAGGGGAGGCCGGAGCGATCAGAGCGGGAAAAACAGGGCAAGTATAACAGGCCTCAAGACTAATGCAATCGGGGGAAAGCACTCCTGGCGCAGACACCGCAGATGGCCTTTTCCCTTGCTCAAAAACCCTCCGGGGTGGCATAGTTGATGGCGTCGCAAAAAGTCCGCCCTACTGCGTTATGGCGACCGAAATTTTTGCTTAACCATCCTCTGAGTTTTTGCGAGTGAATCATAGTTCAGCTATGTCCGAGAAGCGTTACCAACTATTTTCCGAACATCTCAAATGCCACTTTGGCGGCCGGGTTCACAAGATCTCCGTGGACGCCGGTTTCTCCTGCCCCAACCGGGGCGGCACCCGTGACCTGCCCGGCTGTCTCTTCTGCGATCCCGGCGGTTCAGGGGCGGTGGGAATCGACCGGGGCTTTCCGGTAGCAGAGCAGATCGAGCGGGGCAAGGAAGTGATGACCCGCAAGTACCGAGCCGAAAGCTTTCTCGCCTATTTTCAGCCTTTTTCAAATACCTGGGCCGCGACGAAGCATCTGCGGGAACTCTATGACGAAGCCCTTGCGGTTTCCGGAGTGGTGGGGCTGGCCGTGGGGACCCGCCCCGACTGTCTTCCTTCAGACGTCCTGGACCTGCTCGCCGGCTATCACCGGCGCACCTATTTCTGGCTGGAACTGGGGCTGCAGAGCATCCACGATCCGACCCTGCGTTTCCTCCGCCGCGGCCACGATTACGCTGCCTTTCTGAAGGCGTACGCCGGCGCCCGGCAGCGGAACCTGAGGGTCTGCGTCCACATCATTCTGGGACTGCCGGGGGAAGGCCGGGCCGAGATGCTGGCCACCGCCGACGAAATGGCGCGCCTGGGAGTGGACGGCATCAAGATTCACCTCCTCCATGTACTCAAGGGGACCCCATTGGGGGACATGTATGAAAAAGGCGGGCTCAGGATTCTGGAGCAGGCCGAATACATCTCCCTGGCCTGCGATTTTCTCGAGCGCCTCCATCCGGACACTCTGATTCACCGGCTGACGGGAGACGGTCCCCGGGATCTGCTGATGGCGCCATTGTGGTCGCTCAACAAGTGGGAGGTGCTCAATGCCATCGATGACGAGCTGGCGCGCCGGGGGAGCCGGCAGGGATCTTTTCGGAGGACAGAGGACGGAGGACCGAGGACGGAAATCCGTAGGCCGGGATAAGGCGCCAGCCGTTCCCGACAAGCCCTTAAGGATACAGCAAGACGGGGCGCCGGAAACGCTTCGCTTATTCCGGCCTACAATTCAGGTGAGGATGGAAAAACGGCTAGCGAATGAGAGAGGCGGACGCCTCGACGGAGGCGGAAGCGGCTTCGACCTGTGCCGGCGAAGTTTCAGCCGTGCCCCAGGAGACGAGAAGCAGTGAGGCCCAGACGAGGCCTACGATGAGTACGATTATTCTTGACATGGCGCGTAAGATACTCAAAAGACCGTAAAAAATCAAGCAGTCATTTTTCCCTGCAGGGTGACAATTTTTTGCGCCTTGTCCCGATTCGCCCGCCTGTGGTAACAATGCCGTGACGCGTGACGCGTGACGCGCGAATTCCGTAACACAACGACGGCATGATCCGAACTTCTCACCCCTCACGTTTCTAGCCCTTGCGCCTCACTCCTCGGATTTTTTTAGAAGATGGACCTTACCACACTGAACAAAGAACAGCTCACCGCCGTGCGCCACGACGAAGGCCCCCTTCTCCTGCTGGCGGGGGCCGGCTCGGGCAAAACCCGGGTCATCACCTACCGCATCGCCTACCTGCTGCTCCAGCGGGGAGTTCCCGCCGGCAGCATTCTGGCTGTCACCTTCACCAACAAGGCGGCCCGGGAGATGAAGGAGCGGGTGCTGGAGCTGGTCGGGAAAAAACGGGCCTCCGGCATGGTTGTCGCCACCTTTCACGCCCTCTGCGTGCGCATCCTGAAGGAGGACATCGAGCGGCTCGGATACAAAAGGAACTTCTCCATCTATGCCGCCTCCGATCAGGCCCGTCTGGTCAAGGACATCATGCAGGGGCTCGACATCGACGGCAAGAAATTCGATGCCGACCGCATCCTGTGGATCATCTCCGACGCCAAGAACCGCCTTGTGGCCCCCGAGGACTTCGCGGTTCGCCACCAGGACGACTACGAAACTATGGCCGCCGAGGTCTATCCCCGCTACCAGAAGGCGCTCAAGGCCTTCAATGCCGTCGACTTCGACGACCTGCTCATGCTGACGGTCCGGCTGTTCCGGCAGTGCCCCGAGGCTCTCGCCAAATACCAGGAGAGGTTCCGCTATCTCCTGGTCGACGAATACCAGGATACCAACGCCGCCCAATACCTCCTCCTTAAATATCTGTCGGAAAAACACCGCAACCTCTGCGTGGTGGGCGACGACGATCAGTCGATCTACGGCTGGCGAGGCGCCGATCTCGGAAACATCCTCGATTTCGAGAAGGATTTCGCCGGGACCACGGTGATCAAGCTGGAGCAGAACTACCGCTCCACCGGCAACATCCTGGCCGCGGCCAACGCGGTGATCAGGAACAACGCCAAGCGCAAGGAAAAGGCCCTGTGGAGTGCGGACGGGCCGGGCGCCCGCATCGAAAGCATCCGCTGCATGGATGAGGAGGACGAGGCGCGCATGGTCATGGAGCGCATCCACGCCGAGCGCTTCAGGCACGTACTGCAGTACCGCGACTTCGCCATTCTCTACCGCACCAACGTGCAGTCCCGGGCCTTCGAGGAGCAGCTTCGCTACGAGAACATCCCCTATGTCCTCATCGGCGGGCAGCAGTTCTTCGACCGCAAGGAGGTCAAGGACGCCGTCGCCTATCTCAAGGTGCTGGTCAATTCCCGGGATGAGGTGAACCTCCTGCGCATTCTCAACTACCCCCGCCGGGGGATCGGCGAAACTACGGCGGACCGGATCATCCGCCACTCGGCCGAAAGGGAGAACCCCCTCTGGGATGTCCTTCGGGACCCGTCCGGGGTCGCCGAACTGAGCGACAAGGGAAAAGAGGCGATCGCCGCCTTCGTCGATCTCATGGAGCGCTACCGCCGGCGGTTCGCCCGCGGTCCCGGACTGGCCGAGACGGCCCGGAGCTTCTTCGAGGAGATCGGTCTGGAGGACGAGATCTACCGGGGGGCCGACGATCCGGCCAAGGCCCGGCGGCGAGCGGAAAATGTCCAGGAGGTGGTGAGCGCCATGGCATCCTACGAGGAGCGGGAGGCCGCCCCGACCCTCGCCGGATTTCTCGACAAGGTCTCCCTGTACGACGAGGACCGGCCGGGTAAGAACGACAAGGAGAAGAAGCTCAGCCAGGACGCCGTTACCCTGATGAGTCTTCATTCGAGCAAAGGGCTGGAGTTCCCCGTGGTCTTCATGGTTGGACTGGAGGAAGAGTATCTCCCCCACAAAAAATCGATCCATGAGACTTTCGACATCGACGAGGAGCGGCGCCTCTGCTATGTCGGAATCACCCGCGCCCGGCGACAGCTGGTGCTCCTCCACGCGCAGCAGCGCAAGAAGTACGGCAAGATGCTCCCCCGGGTGCCGAGCCGATTCCTGAAGGAAATCCCCGAGGCTCTCCTCGACCGGAGAGGCAGCGAGGCGAAGCTCCCCGCCAGCGAGGAGGAGCAGGAGGTGATGGCCGGCAGTTTCTTTGCCGGCATCAAGGCCCTGCTGGGAGACTGATCGTCGCCCCGAGTGCATTCCTTCCCTTCAGAAGTCGCACTGCACATCCCCTGTGGCAGGCTCCAGCAGCAACACGGCGGCCAAATTCACAGTAGCGGAGCCCACAATTTAACGATATACAAGGGGATCGTCTTTTCGAAAAATGCGCCCTTTTTACCCGTGAAGATTCGTGAAAGGAGTCATGAGAATGAAAAAAGACTTTGGGACCACCACCTTTATCGCCCTGACTCTGCTTGTATTTCTTGTCGCCGGTTGTCGGCGGGAGCAGGAAGGTTCTTCTCTGACGGATCGGGAAGGGAATAAAAAATATTCGGTCGGTCTTCATCTCGGTGGGGAGACGGATAAGCACGAGATGGTCAATCTGAAGAGCCTGGAAGAGAAAATGAGTTATGCCCTCGGCCTCGTGATCGGGCTGGACCTCGACCGGCAGAATCTGGACCTAAATCCCGAGTTGCTGGCCCGGGGCTTTCAGGACGCCTATTCCGGCAATACGCCGGCTCTGACCGATGAGGAGATCGAGCAGGTCAGAAAGGATTTTGTCAACCGGAAAAGGGCCGAACAGCAAAAGAAGGTTCAGTAGGGGCCTGGTGGAAGAAATCCCTATTTCTGAAAAAACAACGCTTGAAAATGGGGCGGGCGGTGATTCCACACATTGTTTTGCTAACCCCGCCTCCCCCATAGACCCCAGGGGGGCAGCATGCTCTCCAGGAAAATCCCTGCACATCCTTTCCAGCTAATCCCCTTCCTTCCCTCCTCACGCGAAAAAAGATCGAACTTTCAAAAGCTTTTCCGATTGATTGAAAATAAATAAAACTGCACTCCTGCCGCTTGCAACATCAAAAACGGCTGTTACATTGTCAAAACCTGTTTGCTCTGCGGGTGCCCCCACCTGTTCAGTGCTTTGGCGGAAACGGACGCTAAAGTGCCGAGGCGGTTTCGCCCCCTCTCAGCCAGCCAATAGTGAGATTCTATTCTCCCTCTCTTAGCGGCAAACCACCGGGGAGGCGGCCAATTTATAGACCAACTTTCTAGAAACTTCGGGCCGGTGCTTGACGTCGGCAAAATCTGTGATAAAGGAATAAAGTGCTTAAAAATTAAGTGTTTGTATTTCCTTTGAGCATAGATCGGGTTTTCCAGCGGCGGAATTGGCCCGAAGCCGTGAGTCAAACCCAGACTGCTTTTTGAACGGATCCTGTTTGCAACTGATACTTAACCGATGCGTCTATTTCCGATCGGTGAAGAAAGCAGGTCCAGGTCCATGGGGGACCGGGCCAACCTTACTTTCATTCTCTTGGAAAGGAGAAGGACAATGAGAAGGTTCAGGATGTTGCGCAGGATTCTTTTGGTAGCGCTGTTGATCACATCCGTCGCCCTGGTGGGATGCGAGGGGGACGACGGAGATGACGGCGCGCCCGGCAAGTCCGCTTTTGACATTGCGGTGGAGAACGGCTTCACCGGGACCGAGGAAGAGTTCGCGAACCAGCTCACGGGCCAAGGTGAGCCCGACCTCGAAACCTGCGGCGTCTGCCACAACAGCGTCGCGGAGATTCATGAGATAACGGACGTGGCCACCGCTGAAGTTGTCAGCCAGGAGGACGTCGGAGGCGATCTGGTGATCACCTTCGATGTCGAGCTGGATGGCGTGCCGAGCAATGATTTCACGCTGCGCCGTGCCTACGTGCACTACGACGATCCCACCCAGGAGTTCCCCCCCAACGCGACTCTGCTCGCTACGGCCTCTCTCCGGCGCGACTCTATCGCGGACGCCGTCACGGTTGTAAACGTTCCTGCCGTCCGCGGTCGCTACACCGCTACCGTGCCCGCGGCCAACGTCATCGCGGACTCGACCTATCTGATCCAGATGCAGTCGGATGTTTCCAACGAGCGGCCGATAGTTATCGTCGAGAACGGCACCCCGCCGACCCGCGACCTCGTCACCGACAGCGCCTGCCAAGCCTGCCACGAACCGTTCCCTGCCTGGAACAATAAGTTCTTCCACTATGCGGTCGGCGGCTCCAACTGCCAGATCTGCCACGTGCGGGGCGAGCGGACGACCGGCTACATCAGCCGTGACGAAGTCACGGGCAACCTGTTTACACAATTTGAGATTGACACCGATGGAGACGGCGTGCCCGATGAAGATCCCATCTTCGGCAGCAACCTCGCCGAGTACATCCACGGCATTCACAATTCGCACAACATGCCGGAAGAGACCTTTTTCCGGACCACCGCCGCCGATGATACCGCGAATATCGAGGACCGCTGGTCCATCGGCTTCCCGTCCAGCATGCGCAACTGCTCTGTCTGTCACCGCGACGAAGGCGGCATCGACCGTAACGAGATCGTGGCCTCCATGCCGCCCTCCTACTACCTGTGCTTCAGCTGTCACAACAGCTGGGAGAATTTCTCCGAGGCAGTTGCCACGGGCGGTGGCTTGGCCGGTCTTCACCAGAGCCTTACCCCCAACTCAAGCTGTACGACCAGCTGTCATGAGCCTGGCGGGATAGCAGCTTCCAAGGATGAAGCCGCAGACTTCCATGATGAATTCATACTCGACTCTCACGAGGATTCCTTCTTCCGCGGCGAAGACATCTCCTTCACTAATCCCGACAACGTCACCTTCGCCATTGAATCGGTGACGGCCGACGGCTCCAACGTGAGCTTCACCTGGACGGCCTCCAAGAACGGCGCTCCGGTCGACCCCTGCAACACCGACCTCTCGGCCGGTCCGACCTTCCAGGAACTCGGCGCCTACCTGGCCTATGCCAAAGGCGATGACTGGGTCAACGAGTTTGTCGGCGCCAATCCTGGCCAGCCCGACGGTGCCCAGGGTCTTTTCGACGACCTGACCACCACCTGCGCGGCGAATGTCGCAAGCACCACCGGACTGGTCATGGATCCGGAGGCGCTCGAATATGCATCAAAGGTGCTGCTGGCCGTCGGCGGCAAGCCGGCCGATCGCTTCGGCGGAGTCGTCGGGCAGGAATATTTCGTTCGCGAACCCTCCCCGACCTTCGCCTTCAATCCCGCGGACGGGTCGGCTGCGACCCCGCGGCGCATGGCTGTCGACAACGACAAGTGTCTCGGCTGTCATCAGGGCACCCTGTATCAGCACGGCGGCGACCGCGTCGACAACGAGCAGCTCTGCGTGATCTGCCACAACCCGTCTTCGGGGGACAAGCACAACCGTAAAGAGCGGTTTGCGATCGTCAACGCCGACGGCACCGTCAACACCGATGCCACCTATGACGGCAAAGTGAACGAGACCTTCGACATGCGGCACATGATCCACAGTATTCACGGTGTCAGCAAGCGGATATTGAATAGCCCCACCAGCGCCGCGTTCCCCTGGACCATCTACCGTAGCCGCGGTATCTTCGTCTTCGCTCCGCCCCTCTTCGAGCAGATCCAGGTCCCTGACGATGAGGGCGGATTCGAAACCCACACGATCGAGGTCGACTACCCGTTCCCGGAAGGCTGGCCTGAAGACGGGGAGACGATCTTCGGTTCCACCAACGGTTCCACGATCGGCCACAACTGGACTGTCGTCCATTACCCGCAGCCGCCGAACCGCTGCATGGCCTGCCACAACGAGGAGGCCTATGAGGCGCCCGACCAGAGCATCGCGGTTCCCCTGACGGTCGACCCCGTCGGCCCGGACTACGCAGACCAGAGTGATGACATCGTCATCGGTCCGGCGGCAGCGGCTTGTACCGCCTGCCATGCCGAGTCCGACACCCGGGTCCATGCAACCCAGGATTTCGGTTATCGGGCCAACGTTGAGAAGGAAGTCATGCTTGAGAAGGGACAGCTGTAATAACTGAGCTGTAAGAAGAACCCAGGGGCCCCTACAGGACCCTGGGGGAAACCAAAGCCCCGCCTTAATTCAAGGCGGGGCTTTATTATGAATCAAAAAAGCCCCCACTATCGTGGGGGCTTTTTTGCGAAGCTCTTCCTTTAGAGAAGGCTTTCTCGAGAGACACTACTTTCATTTGCATATCCTCTCAGTCCGTTTAATGAGACATAAGTCCTTAAGAAATAAAAGAAATCCATTTGACAAAGCATTTTCCGGTGATCAAATGGATTAACCTTGCTTCATTCGGAGTTGATCATGTTCGCTGGGGAGAAGATGGTCCGGTGTCGGGGGCGCCCATGGTTATTCTTTCGGGTGGGTGCACAAGATCGATCCATCAGGCAAAGGAGGCAAACAGATGAAAAATTCACAGAAGTGGATCCGTCTTTTACTGATTGTCTTTACGGGTGTCGCCCTCGCTCTCGCCGGATGCGAAGGTGACGATGGGGATCGCGGCCCGCAAGGCCCAGAAGGCCCGCAAGGCCCGCCCGGCACCGGTATGCCAGGAACTGGGACAGACGTGACTCCGAATCCCGAAGCGGCCGAACAGGTGGTTTTTTACGTCGACAGCAAGGGAACCCCAGCCACGAATGATGACGTCTGGCGCACCCATTTCGAACTGGGGCTGGGCGGCACGGAGATTGCCGGGCTTCCTGAAACGCAGGACGCCTTTGCGAAAAAATATTCGGCTCAGATCATCAAGGAGAACGACCGATTCGCCCTTCAGGTGAAAAATCTGACAAGCGACGAGACGGCCACCTACCCCGTCTTCATCACCTACGGCGGGGAGCGGAACTATAAGCAGCGCTATATCGTGGAACTGCCCAACAGCGCCAGCAAGCACATCTCGCCGCTCCAGTTCAATGACCGATACCAGGAGCATCCTGATGGACTGACGCTCAAATGGGTGCCCTATCACGCGGAGCGCTGGTTCAATCCGAGCAATGACAGTCTGACGACCCCCGGCGCCTCGGCCGCCTTCGACGGGGATTGTGCCGGCTGCCATCAGACCGGCTATACCCTGGTCAAGAATAACCTGGGGCAGGAAGTGGCGCTGCCGGGAGAAGCCATCCACATCATCGACGGCGAAGAGCGGACGTTCGTCGGCTCCAGCCGCTGTCTCTCCTGCCATGGGGACAAGGAGAACTGGGGGCTGACCCTGCACAAGCTCGTGCACCGCAAGCCCCTGGAGTTTTCACCGCACCAGGCCAAGGGAGCGGCGTTCTACAGCGAGACCATCAACCGCGGCATCATGCTCTCCCTCGGGATCATCGATGACGAGGACACCCCGCTGAACCCCGGGGCTGACACAACCTTCGTCACTCCTCTCCAGGTTCAGCCGGCCCAAGTCGACACGGCAGATCCGAACGGCGCCATCGATTTCGATCTGGACGGCGATCTGGACGAGATCAACATCGGCTGCGAGCGCTGCCACGGGCCGGGGAGCGCGCATGTGGTCAGCCAGGACCCGACAGACATTTTCAATCCCCGGACCGATCTCGACGTCGATCTGGGCAACCAGGTCTGCGGCCAGTGCCACATCCGCGGTCTTTCCCGCGAAACCTTCACGGATTTCTTCGCCGAGGCGAGCGAGGAAACTCCGGGGCGGTCCCCCTTCCCGGCGATTTTCGAGCCGGCGACCGGCCAGCTGCAGCATTACAAGATCGGCGATGACCTAAACGCCTACTACGTATGGGATGCCGGTTCCGCGGCGGGTGCCGGTTCGGGACTGGATCCCGGCCGCTTCAACAGCCAGTACTGGGGCGGCGAGCCTTCCGGCGGCAATTTCGTGGCCTCCCGTCAGCATCATCAGCAGTACATCGACATGCTGAACGGTCCCCATGCCGTGATCCGCTGCTTCGATTGCCACGAGCTGCACGATAACAACGCCCCTACCGGTTTTCAGATCGTCACCGAGCGGGAAGTCCCCGGCGGCATCAACGGCGGCGAGATCCGCATCAAGACCAAAGCTGATGACAATACCCTCTGTCTCTCCTGCCATGCGGGACAGGCGCCCTTCGCTGACATTACGCTCGAAGCGGTGGCGGACGTCTGGCTGAACGGGCCGTCGGCCAACCTGAAGGCTTCCGTCATCAGCCACACCCAGCACGTCTACAACCCCCAAGGGGACAACACCGACCCGGTGCTGGGGATTCCCGGGGATGACCTGGGAGACCTGAAGACAAGCAACTGCGTCGAATGTCATATGCCGTTCGTGGCCAAAACGGCCGTGAACTTCGACATCCGTGCGCACACCTTCAACGTCATCCGTCCCGAGCAGTCCCTCTCGACGGCGCCTTCGGCCGGAGTCCCCAACTCCTGCAACCAGTGCCACGACGCCCTCACCGATGAGGAGCTGCAGGCGCTGGAGGCGGATTATGTCGCGAAATTCCCCCTCGATGCGGCCGGCAACATCGATCCAGCCGCCCGCACCAACCTCTATGTCGACCAATGGTTGCAGAGCGGCCACGCCGATTTCGCCGGCGAGCCGTTCAACCATTGGAATGCGGACGGCGAAATCCCGACCACCTGCGCAAAGTGTCACAGCGCGGACGGTTTCCGTGACTTTGCCCTGGATGGCTCTGTAGAGGAACCGGTACCTTCGAATCCCGTCAATGATCCGCAGCAGGTGGTGTCCTGCGGCGCCTGTCACACCGACGGGAACAACCCAGCTTTCTGGGCCAACGCCAACACCCTGTGGGACGATCGGGCCACTTTCACCGCAGTTGAACCGGTGACCTTCCCCTCCGGCGCCACAGCGACCCTGAACGGCCCCAGCAACATGTGCATGGCCTGCCACCAGGGGCGCGCTTCCGGTGTCGATGTCCAGCAGGCGATCGATGAGGCCGACCAGCACGGGCGATTCATCAACCGGCACTATTTCGCCGCCGCCGCCATTCTTTTCGGCTCCGATGTCACCGCTCATTTCGAATACGCCGGTCGAACCTACCTCGGACAGAACACCTTCCCGGGGCACGGAGAGGGACTGAGTGTCTGCGTTGACTGTCACATGCGCTCGGGGGCCGCCGACCATACCTTCGAGCCGCAAATCACCGATTGCAACCTCTGCCATCAGAGCATCGTGGACAGTTTCGAACAGCTCGGACTGCCCTTCGGCGCGGCGAATGTCGATTATGACGGCGACGGTACCGGCGAAAGCTTCCAAGGCGAGATCGACGGTTTTGCCGGGGACGGCGTAAACGTTCCGGCCGGCGCTCTGCTGACGGCGATCCAGAATTACGCCGCCACCATCATCGGTACCCCGATCGAGTACAGGCCCGGCAGCTACCCCTACTTCTTCATCGCCGGGACGGATAACAGTTACAACCTATTCGATGACCGGCTGCTGGCGGCGGCCTTCAACTTCCACTCCGCCCAGGATCCGTGCAGCGATATTCACAACTACAAATATGTTATCCAGGCACTCTACGATTCCCTCGACGACCTGGACGACAATCAACTGAACAACTCCGTTGCGGGCACCCGGCCGGGCGACGGCGTTCAGCCTCCGCCGGGCGGCAATCAGGCCCCGACGGCCTCTGCAGGTGTGGACCAGAGCGATGTGGCCGTGGGGAGCCCGGTCCAATTGGATGGCAGCGCCAGCTCTGATCCGGAAGGAGCGCTGTTGACGTTCAGCTGGACCATCACCCAGGCGCCGGCGGGGAGTGCCGCCGCCCTGGTGAACCCGACCACGTCCACCCCGACCTTCACGCCCGACGTGGCGGGATCCTATACCATCCTGCTCGAAGTGAGCGATGGGGAGGCGACCGCTTCGGACGCAGTGGTGATTACAACCGCAGGTGCAGAGCCGCCAACTCCTCCGACCACCGTGATCTTTGAAAACGCTTTCGGCAATATCACCTTCAGCCACACGAATCACGTCGCCCGCGAAGAGGGGAATTGCGCCACCTGCCATGACACGGATCCCCCCCAGGCCATCGGTATCGATGGACAAGCATCCGGTCATGGTTTCTGCGGAGAATGCCACAATGCTCAAATAACGGGCGGCCAGTGCAACTTCTGCCACGGAAATTAACTCCTGGCATCAAACTGTTTTAGCTTATGAAAATCATGGGGCGGCTTGAAAAGCCGCCCCCATTGCTTTCTCTGATGAACCCGCCAAAAAGGATGTCCATCCTGTATTCAATAAACGTTCGATATAATTAACGATCGCGCTTGCGCAGCTAAAAGGAAAAATGTAAGATTCTTTCTTTCGAGTGCGGCAGGTTCAACGTCAAGAAATAGTTGAAAAAAACCCGTCGGACCGGGGAACCGAGATAAATATTTATTACAGAACGTATTGACAAGGTTGTTCGGTCTGGTTAACTACTGAACAATTGACTGTTTTTTTTGTTGTTCTTCAGAGGGTATCATGAACGTCAGCTTTTCTTTTTCTTATCTTGAAGACTTGAGCCGCTGCCTGTGACAGGTGGCTCTTTTTTAGCCATTATATGAAGGAGGCGACATGAAAGTTCGGCGGCGGTTTTTGCTCTGCATGGCCGCTGTACTGCTGGCCTTGGTGCCGGTGGGCAGCGCGCTGGGCGCTTCGGTCTCAGGCCGGTCGAGCACGGTTCTGGAGTGGTTCGACGACGCCGGGGAGGATACGGCGGTACCCGTTTATCAATATCTTCTGCTCAATGTGAAGGACATCGACGGCAAGGGACTCAACTTCCGGGGTTACGGGCGGCTCGCCGACGATCTTGCCGACGAGGTGGATGTCGACAGCCAGCTTTATTACGCTTACCTTGAGAAGCGGGACATCATCGACAACCTCGACTTCAAGCTTGGCCGGCAGTTCATCTCCACTACTGCCGGCGCTTCTCTGATGGACGGCCTCAAGCTCGATTACGGATTTCTCGACAACTACAGGCTGAGTCTCTTCGGCGGGGGAGACGTCACCTATTACGAAGGATACAACGCCGACGACCTGATCGTCGGGACCGAGATCGCCGGCCGGTTTCTCGACACCCTCAATCTCGGCCTCTCCTACCTGCAGAAATGGGAGGGTGGCGATCTCTCCCACGAGCTCATCGGACTGGACGTCGACTACGATTTTCTGAATCTGCTCAACGTCTATAGCGAGACGCAGTACAGCTGGCTCACCGAAGAAGTGACCTACTTCCTTGTCGGTGCGAACTATCACCAGAATCCCGACTGGACACTCCGCGCGGAATACCTTTATTCCCTTCCGGTTTTTTCGGCAACTTCCATTTATTCGGTCTTTGCCGTGAATGAATACGAGGAGTTGATGGCGGAACTGAGTTATCGGATCGACGTGGGTTTGCGCGCATTCGGACGATACTCTCGCGAATTGTACGAAGAAACCGATGATGCCAATGTATTCGAAGTGGGGATCGAAAAGATCCGCACTCAACGCTTCTCGGGTTACCTGGTCGGAACGGTTCGCGACGACAGCGACGGACAGGATCTATACGGAGTCAAGGTGCACGCGGCCTGGCTGCTCAGCAAGTATTTCGAGGCCGGTGTCGGTGCCCACGTGGATGTGATCGAGCGGCGCCTGGAAGAGGACGACGACGAAACTACGAGTTCGCGCGTGTGGGTCGACGGGACCGCCTACGTCACCAGAACGGTCAATGTCCAGGCCAAGGTGGAGAGAATCGAAAGCGATCTTTGGGACGAATATTACCGGGGCCGCGTTCGCCTGAACATTCTCTTTTGATAAAGGAGCAACAATATGATTCGCAGTTTACTTATTGTTCTTGCCATCCTGAGTATGGCCGCTCCGGCCTTGGCGGTGACCTTCGATCATGCAGAGCATCTGGCCATCCTGGAGGGCGAGCCCTGTGCTACCTGCCATATGGATCCGGAGAAAGACACGGTTGTTTTCAACGGGCCGGGAACGATCGTTCCCGACCAGGCTGTCTGCTTGAACTGCCATGAAGAGGATTTCATTCAGGAGGTCGAGTTCCCGGCACTGAAGACCCACGGCCCTGTGTGGGCGCTCAATCATCGCCCCTTCGCCAAGGGAAACACCTATGACTGCGCCGCCTGCCACCAGCAGGTCGACTGCCTGGAGTGCCACAAGTCGGGCTTTGCCGACGAGATGGGGGCTTTCGGCAACAACATGATCAACGTGCATCGCAGCGACTTTCACGTCACCCATCCCATCGCCGCCCGCACCGACCCGCAGCTGTGCTCCAGTTGTCACGAATCGAAATTCTGCAGGGACTGCCACGACAACTTCGCTCCGGAGGATCTGGCGGTCCTCTCTCATCGCAGGGGCTGGAGCGATATCACCGTTGGACCGACCGGTCCGGCCCATGCCCAGTTCAACGAGAGCCAGTGCCAGACCTGCCATCCCGATTCGGTTCTGCCGGTCCACGAGTGGTCCCCCCAGCATGCCCGCGAGGCGCGCAAGAATCTGGCCACCTGCCAGGCCTGCCACCCCGAGGGGGACGTCTGTCTTAAGTGTCACAGCGCCAGAACGGGCCTGAGAGTCAATCCTCACCCCAGCGACTGGGATGACATCAAGGGACGGCTCGACCGGGCCAGCGGCGGTAGAACCTGTCGGAAATGTCATTAGAATAACGAACTATCTCATTTAACTCGAAAAAGGAGGTTGGCATGCGACAGACGAAGTTGACCCTGTTGGTTTTGGCAGCATTCCTGGCACTGGTGCTGGGAGGCTGTGGCAGCAACCGCGATTCCGGCGGTGATCAGACGAGGGGGCCGGACCTTGGAACGGATCCCGATACGGGCATCGCCTTTGTCGGCGCCGCCACCTGCATCGGCTGTCACGAAGATATTTCATTCAGCCAGGAGGCGGTTCAGGGCTTCCTGGAAAGCAAGCACGTCAATCACTCGACCGCTATCAACGCCGCTTCCCCGGAATCGTGCCTTGCATGTCATGATCCGCTCGGCGACGGCCCGGGCCTCGAAGCACATATCGATCCGGCAAACGTTCCCGCGGAGGGGCTGGCGGCGGTCGGATGCGAGAATTGCCACGGTCCCGGCGGCGAGCATTTCGGTGTCGGCCCGATTCCCACTTTCAGCCCCGACTTCGAGGTCTGCGGCAAGTGCCACAGGGACCTGCCGGATGTCACCGGTTTCCATCCCGAGGGTCTCAACATCATCGAGAACTACCGACAGAGCGCCCATGCCGATCCGGCCAGAACGACGGCGCCCTGCTTCCGCTGCCACTCCGACGAAGGCTTCCGGATGTTTGTCGCCGGGACACGCGGCCTCGATGACGAAAATCTCGAAGAGGCTCTTGCAATCGAGCCGCCGGTCGGTGATGCCCCTATTCAGTGCCGCACCTGCCATGATCCGCACGAGACGGGCACCCTGCGAGTCGCTGAGACCAATGTTACCAGCGACAGTGAGGGGACCCAATTCGGCAGGGATGCGGAAAACAACCGAATCAGCAAAAAGAACTTCTCCAGCCAGGTCAACCTCTGCACCGCCTGCCACCAGGTATTTCTCAACTACATCATTGACGAGGATGCGGATCTTTTCACCTATAACCTGATTTTCGACCCGGTCCAACCTTCCGAGATAAACGACCTGCCCCATCATGGCGCCACCGCCGGGCCCACAGCCGACCCGACCCCTGCTGACAACCGGCTCATCTGGGACACCCATTTCCGCTTCCTCGATCCAACCGATGGGACGACGGTCCTTATCCCCGGCTACAACATCAACGCCGCCGACGACAACGCCTGCCTGAACTGCCACGAAGTCCACGGCGCCACCAAGTTCGCCCAGGCGAACGCCGTGGAAATCGCTAATCAATGGGCCTCCTCGGGACACGCCGACTACCTCGGCGAGCCGTTCAACCATGATTTTTCCTCCGGCGTATGCATGAAGTGCCACTCGGGCACCGAGTACGCCCGTTTCGTCCAGGGAGTGCCCCAGGACGAGCTCGACCTGGCTGGCGGCCCGCGGGTCGTTGCCTGCGTCGCCTGCCACGATCTGATGGCCAAGAACGCCGAGGGCGATTTCGAGCTCGGCGCCACCCGCACGGTCGATGAGGTCGTCTTCCCCTCGGGCGCGGTCCAGAGCCTCGGCGACGCAAGCAACCTCTGCGCCGAATGCCACCAGGGGCGCGAGTCGGGCCTGACGGTTGCCAATGCGATCGCCGCCAATCCCGGCGGTCCCCATCGTTTCCTCAACCGCCACTATTTCGCCGCCGCCGCCATCCGCTTCGGCACAGAGGTGACGGCTGGTTTCGAATACCCAGGACGGACCTATGTGGGGGAAAACAACTACCAGGGAACCCTTGGAGGTCATTTTGACTCTCTTAGAAGATGCATCGGGTGCCATCTGAGGGAAGACGCCGCGAACCATACCTTTGAACCGGATATTACCCGGTGCCAGACCTGCCATGTCGACAGCGGCACGGCCTATCCTGGTGTCCTCAGCAGTTTCGAGAATCTGGGACTCCCCTTCGGGAACTTAGGGAACCCCGACGTCGATTATGACGGCGACGGGGCCGGAGAGAGCTTCCAGGGCGAAATCGCCGGGATGGAGGAGCTGCTGCTGACGCAGATCCGGGCCTATGCGGAGGGTGTCGTGGGCACTCCGATCGCCTATGCAGCGGGACGTTATCCTTACTGGTTTGCCGACGCCAACAACAACGGCATCGCCGATGAAGGCGAGGGGAGCTATTCCGCGTTCGACGACAAGCTGCTGGCCGCAGCGTACAACTACCACTCCAACCAGGATCCCTGCGGCGACATGCACAACTACAAGTACGTCCTCCAGACTGCCTACGATTCCATAGACGATCTGGATGACGGCATTCTCAACAACGCGGTGCAGGGAACGTCCGTCGCGGCGGTCAGGCCCTGACGATCTTTCTCAACTGCCATGGAACGCACCATAAAAAAGCCCCCGCATTTGCGGGGGCTTTTTTATGGTGCGCCAGTCATGGCGCGTAGTAGCCTGGACTGGCGCTGTTCCGGTAGTTGTGGTGACGACTGGATGACTTGGGGGTGAAAGTCCCCTGCGGACCCCGAATGGCGGGAACCGCTAGCCGAACGGCAAGGGTGTCCACCGCGAGGTGGAATCCGAAGGAAGCCGAAGGCAAACTCCCGGCCCGACGTACAGAAAAGAGCACATTCTCTAATTGTGCAAGAGCACAGTGCATTTATCCTGCGGGTGTGATACGTTTAGCCGATGCGCCTTACCCTTAAACATCAGATCCTTATGGCTCCCGCTGCGGTCCTGCTCATGTTGGCTCTTCTGTTGGGCTTCATGCAGTACACCTATTGGGACCTCACGGTGAAACGACAGAAAGCCAGAAAACTTGGAGACATGATCGTCGCCATCGTCGAGGCGGACATGGCCGTCCAGCGATTGAATAACCTGACCGAGGTGTTGAAGGGGCATGGTCTGATAGCCGTCGACCGCCTGGAAGAGGTGGTTAAGCTTTATCTCCTCCTGAATGCATCTCTTGAGCGAATTCTCTCTCATATGGAAGTGCCGGAGGACACCAGGGCGATCATAGGGGAAGCTCTGGTCGGGCTCGATCCCGAACACGGCATCGAAGTTGAACGATATGAGTCAGCCATCTCCAAGCTGCGATCTCAGCTGAACGTTCTTGCGGAAATTGCAAAGAAAAATCGAGAACGGCTGGGAAGTGTACACGCGCAGGACATGGACGAGCTGGTGGCCCGGACGACATTCATCTCCATCCTCGTTCTCGGCGCCGCCATTCTTCTGGGAAGCTTCCTTTCCCTTACCTTCGCCCGCCGACTTCTCCGGCGCATCCAGGTACTTTCCGACAGTGCCGCCCGGATCGCCGGCGGAAACCTCTCTCCCCCCGATCCTCCGCAAAAGGTTGTGGATGAACTGGATGATCTCACCCTCTCCATCAACCGCATGACGGAGAGACTTATCAGGGTGGTCGGGGCCGAAAAACTCCTGGAAGGAGCCGAGGAGGAGCGCCGGCGAATCGCCATGGATATTCACGACCAGACCCTCTCCGACCTCTCTGCTATTTTGCGGGGTATTCAGGAATTGAAAACCGAAGATATATGTCGAACCAATGCCGCCGTTCTTGAGGAAGATCTGCAGAAGGCGATGACCAATCTCCGGGAGGTCATGGACAACCTGCATCCCCAGACCCTGGACATCCTCGGTCTGGGAGCGGCCCTGGAATCCCATCTGGAACGCCACCTTGCCAAGGAAAACCTCCCTGAGTATCACTTTTACGTTTCGCCCGAATCCGAGAATGCAGAGCTTGCCAGGCTCGTTCGCCTGACTATCTACCGGATCGCTGTGGAAGCTGTTCACAATGTCATCAAACACGCCAACGCAACCCGTTACGAAGTCAATCTGGATATCAGAAGAGGTGAACTGGTGCTTTCGGTGGAGGATAACGGAATCGGATTCAATCCCCTTACGGCCTCCGCGAGAGGCGGACGAGGTCTCCACAACATGCGGGAGCGGGCCCATGCCATTGGAGCCCGCGCCACCTGGTGTCGCTCGCGATTTTCGACGGGAACACGTTTCGAACTGGCGCTGCCGCTCAACGGAGTCGGCAAAGAGGTATGATGGCGCGGCAAAAACTCACCAACTGCTGCGTTGCTGCAATTGCTCTCGCTGCTTCAACGTACGTAAGTACGCCTCATTGCTCGACAATCGCGCGCCTTGCATTTGGCGCTTTTTGCTTAGCCATCTGCTATTTTGCTTTCTCGCGAAAGCATAAGGTATGAACGTATGGAAAAAATAGAAATACTTATTGCCGAAGACAATCCCAAGGATTTCGAATTTCTCGAGAGGCTCATCTCTCAATGGGATGAAGAATGCCAGATTGAGCGGGCCCATAACGGGCAGCTTGCGCTTGAAATGGCGATGGAGAGGGAAACGCCGCTGGTGATCAGCGACATCCAGATGCCGGAGCTCAACGGCGTCGAGTTCGCCAGGGCACTCTGGGAGCGCAAGCCCGACGCCAGGATTATCTTCTGGAGTCAGTACAAGGACGAGATGTATGTCCGATCCCTCGCCCGAATTGTGCCGGCGGAAACGGTCTACGGCTATATCCTCAAGTCGAGCCCCGGCGACCGCATCGCCTCGGCGATTCGAACCGTTCTGCTCGAAGAGCAATGCTGGATTGATCCCGAGGTGCGCAAGGTCCAAGGGCGGGCGCGGGCCAGCCAGACGGCTCTCTCCGACATCGAATTCGAAGCGCTCGTGGACATCTCTTTGGGGCTGACCGACAACTTGATCGCCCAGCGACGTTACCTGTCGCGCCGGGGGGTACAGAGCCGGTTGAATTCCCTCTACTGTAAACTGGGTCTCGATCAGGAGCAGTTTCACAGTGAAAAATTCGGTGACGCCTTCAATCTGCGCAACCGGGCGGTAGCCGTGGCCCTTCGGCGGGGCCTGATCAACGCTTTCGAACTGGAGCCGGAAGAGACGGAGTTTCAGGCCTGGTTGAAACGATTCAGGAATATCCGGAGCCAATGATATGATCACTGCTGCCTTTCGACGAGAGCCCGCGTTTATTTCTCTTGGATGAACGGTTATCCTGATAACCATTGAAAGGCTGTTGTGGCAGGCTGCCTGGAGCGCCAAAGATCTGTGCGGCCGCAGGTCCAATGCAACCTTCTTCAGAACCTCCAAAAAAGAATTTGCCCCACGGCTCACCCCCTCCAGAGCTGTGGGGTTTTTCTATCATCGCGGCACCCTGATCCTGCACGGCAACAACCGCACCAACGAGATCGGCATCTGCGTGATCTGCCATAACCCCAACGCCACCGACATCGAAGTGCGACCGACGGCGGACAGCGACGCAACGGGACGGTCGACGACGTCTCGGCCGTCGGGGGAACATCATTATGTAAATTAAAACACTTTACTCGCTCCTTCATTTGGTGTTTAAATGTCGTTTATTTATAACCGCCGGTTGCCGTATGCATGCCGGTTCCCTAACTGTAATAAGGATCAGGAGGAGAGTTAATGAAAAAGCAACTGTTTTTGACGACTGTATTTTTGCTTTTTGCCGGTTCCATGTCGACGGTTTGGAGCGGGCAAGCGACCCTCGCCATCGACGACTGCGTAAAGTGCCACGAAAGCCAGCCTAGCGAAATTGCCGCCAAGGGAATGGCGCACAAAACGGAAGTCGACTGCCAGTCCTGCCATGAAAGCCATCGCCCGAAGATTCAGAACAATATCCCCCAATGCAGCAATTGCCATGCAGGTGCTCCGCACTTCGAGATCGCAAACTGTCAGGGCTGCCATAATCCTCATGCCCCCCTCGATATCAGCTTTGAAGGGGAGCTGAAAGAGGTCTGTCTGACCTGCCATCAGCAGCAGGGCCAGGAACTGACCGCCAATCCCAGCAAACACGAACAGGTGGCATGCAACTTCTGCCATGCCGAAAAGCATGGGGTGATCCCCGAGTGCGTCCAGTGTCATGAGCCGCATTCGCAGAACATGACCCAGGCTGACTGCAATACCTGCCACCAGGCCCACAAACCCCTGGAGCTGGCCTTTGGGCCTGAAACGTCATCCATCCAGTGTGCTGCCTGTCACGACACTGCATTCAACCTGCTGACGGCCAGTGAGACCAAACACCGCAATGTTGCCTGCGTCGACTGCCACGCAGGCAAGCACAAGACGGTGCCCCAGTGCTCCGACTGCCACGGTATGCCTCACGCCGCTGCCATGCACCAGAAATTCCCCAAGTGCGGTGAATGCCACAGCATCGCTCACGATCTCAACAGATGGAAAGGGCAGCAGAAGGAGCAGGGAGGCAAAAAGTGAGTCGCCGCTTCCGAACCATGCCCATACAGGATCACTTCACAGGGCATGTTATGCGGATCCAGGTGACAGCCGAGACATAGCTGTAAATCGCTGCAGCATCTGCCTTGACAGATGAAAACCCCCGCCCGGATGCTCGGACGGGGGTTTTTCGTGGTGCGGGGCATGTCTCAGGCCGGATCCTGCCTTTGTGCCTGATTGAGAGCGAAGAGTATTTTTCTCTCCGGTTGCAAGTTCGAGTTGAGATGTTAAATTCGGGATAGCTCTGAAGACGGAGGAACCCGATGCGTCTCCTGCCCGTATTCTGTCTCATCGCTTTGTTGCTCATGTCCCTCGCCACGGCTGGTGGAAACGCGGGGGTAGACCCGATCTCATCAGCCTGTCTGGCCTGCCACAACGGCTCTGAAGCCATAGGTGTCCGATATTGTCTCATCGGGCAAAATAGCGAAAGGTGCGGTGGCCATTTAATCAGCGCCTCTTATGCCGAACTGGCAGACGGAAACAAAGGCTTGGTTCCTGAGAGCAGCCTCCCCCCCGAGATCGTACTCCACGAGGGGAAAATCACCTGCGTCACCTGCCATGGCAACAATCCTCATCTTGGACAATTCTACGCCATGGAAAACCGCGACAGCGCCCTATGCCGGGGTTGCCATCTGAAATGATGAGCGCCGCCCGCCCTTTCTGCTCCAGAACCCCGAACGGCACCCGTCGCGTCCTCGCGGTCCTCCAAAAAACTTTCTCTCAAACAGCAGCAGAGCCGCTGCTTCGGTAAGCCCTTTCTCCCTGCGGTTTGCTCCCTCTGCAGTGCCTTATAGATCTGAATCAGGCGCTTCATCTTTTCACGCGCGGCCTCCTACCGATTTTTGTGCCTCTTTTCCGGCTCTATGCTCCCTGGTCCGTGATGTTCTTGCGGCGCTGATTCAAAAAAAACCACGAAGAATATCCACTGTATTCAGCGGCCGAACAGTCCCGACACCGAGCCGCGCCTCTGCTGCGGAAACACGGGGATTATTGACCGTTTTCCGGCACTGTGCATTTGCGCAGAAAGCATCTGGCGATATCGCCGGTGGCCGGTTGGTGAATTAACCGAGTCGTATTCGGCAGACATCGCTGAACAGTCATGCGCTGGTGCCGGCAAAGGGAATGCTCTCCCACACAAAGCCCGTATTTGCTGGCTTTTCCATTAATTTGAACTTATTTTTTTATTTTGGTCCGCTCGTTGCAAGCTATCTGTGAAAATTCAAATTCTGTATGTTTTTACCTTGTATGTTTTAACCCCAATGGAATGTTGATTCGTTGGGTTTGGTCGAGGCGGCCTTAAGGGCCTGCATGGTGCAGGTTCAGAGGCCATGGGTTCTACTTTATTTCCAGGCAAGAAAAAGGAGGAAGAAAATGAAGAAGGGTTTTGTATTTGGAGCAATCATGCTCTTGTCCTTTGCGATGGCGACATCTGCAATGGCGTTGGAAGGTGACTGTTCCGCATGCCATACCATGCACAACAGTTATGAAGGTCAGGCTGTGGCGAAGAAGAGCGATTATGCCGGCGGTGTCTACACCGGCACGAGCTCCACGGTCACTCCTCTGGCGAACCTGCTGAAGTACGACTGCATCGGCTGCCACGCCACCAACCCCGCCGGCACCATGAAGAAGATCGTCGACTACGGCGGAAACGAAGTTCCCCAGGTCATGCACGCCGACCCCACCGGCGACCTGGCCGGCGGTAACTTCCGGTACATCAACACCGGCGGCGCCGGCAACCACAGCGGCCACAACGTCAAGGAACTGTTCGCCGGCGACCCCAACTATGCTCAGGGCAACGCTCCCGGCCAGTACCGTGGCGACAGCACCCACTCTGTCGTCTACACCGACGTCACCAACTTCGACACCTTCTCCTGCGCCGGCGCCGGCGGCTGCCACGGCACCCGCTCCCAGCTCCTCTCCGGCTCAACCAATGACAACGGCACCGCTGGCGACACCACTGACGACACCTTCGAGAACGCCGTCAAGCGTACCGGCATGGCCGCCATCGCCGGTTCTCACCACAAGATCACCGACGGCGTCAAAGACGCCACCAACGTCGCCGTTCCGACCCAGCACGATGCTGATTATGTCGCCGCGGGCTATCGCCTGATCCCGGGCCTCAAAGGTTTCGGCAACGACGTCGACGGCGACCGTTGGGAAAACGTTGACGAAAACAGCCACAACGAGTACTACGGCAAGCCCGGCGCCAAAGTCGGCCAGAGCTGCGGCGACTGCCATGTTGAAGGCAACGACGGCGCCAACGGCGGCCTCGGCTCCCGCATGACCTGGGACTCCATCCTGGTGGTTCCGAATAACTCGCAGAGCGGTTTCTGTACGACCTGCCACGGCCTCTTCCACACCGTTGGTGACGGATCCGACGGCAACGGCACCTCCGGCGCCTTCCTGCGCCATCCTTCGGACTACGTCCTGCCCACCGGCGGCGAGTTTGAAGACATGACCACCTACAACGTCAACACCAAGGTTGCCCGCCAGGACATCACCGGTGGCCAGTCCGCTTCCGTCACCGCCGGCAGCGACATGGTTATGTGTCTGTCCTGCCACGGCTCCCATGCAACCCCGTACCGCCACATGCTGACCTTCGACTACGATGCTCAGGTCGCCGGCAATGGCGATCCGGGCGATGGCTGCCTCGCCTGCCACACCTCGAAGCAGTAATTTCGCCTGATTATTTAAGTCAGGTGATGGTTTAGGCTTTATAATGTAATTGTCAAAAATATCCAGGTGCGCTCCGGCGCACCTGGATATATTTTTTTTTGGCTTGTATCATTCTTGATTGATCTGATAGCATTACGTGCTTTTTACCATCTAAATTCACCCCTCGTTGATCTGCCTCATGGATTTCGCCCTTAAATTGTGCGCTCTATCAGTCGTAATGGCAGATTGATTGCATATGAACTGTCATACAAAAGGGCGGATGAGCACGGAATGTCATTTTACCGAGCGGTAACTCTGTAGCCCAGGAAGTACCCCCCCCCATTTTTTTGAGTCGTTGCGCTGCTCTTGCAAGGAACGGCGCGATTGAAGTGGCAGGACAGGATTGTTGATATGGTTGGCAACCGGATTCCCCAGGGGCATCGCGCCCGTGCCGTCAACTTTCTGAAGGTGTTGGTTCCTCACTTGAGAAATGTGAGATTCCCTCCTTGTCTGCCGATTCTTTCCCTGCTCCTTTTCATTCTGGCGGCCGGCGCCCTGTCGCCCGCATTCGCTATCGATTTCAATGCTTATTGGCTGTATCGACAGTTCGGGGGGTCAGCCGCGGAGACCCAGGATGAATTCCTGCAGCGATACAGCCTGGGGGTAGAACCAACCCTGAACTACAGGTTGACCGACGCGATCAGCTTCGCTGGAGGCGTGACGTATTCCCAGAATACCGTGGATCGAACACAGAGCACTGTGGAACGGCAGATGAAACCGCTGACCACCGAAGTGCTGACTCCTTCAGGAAGGGTGGTCCTGAGAAACGACATATTCACCGCCCGCCTCTCCGGCCAGAAAATGTTCCGTGAGAACAATCGGGGCTTTGAAAGTTCGACCCAGGTCTGGGGAGCCGGACTGAGCAACAACTGGCGTATTCCATACTGGCCCATCATTCGGCTCAATTACGAAGAGCGGACGGACTCGGTCATGGATGAGGTTACCTCCATCGAAGAAAACTCCGACCTGGCCCTCGAATTCGATCTGAACCTGGCCAAGCTTTATTACCGATTTTCCAACAATCAGACGGAAGAACCGCTCAGCAACGTCATGGTCGACAGCATTACGCACTTTGGACGCGTTGAAACAGATGCCCGACTCTGGAAAGATCGAATCTATTTAAAGTTTTCCCAGCAATACAGCACGACTGAAACCGAAACGACGTCCGGCCAGTCCTCCTTCGATCAGCAGTTGGAAGGGCTGACCACATCGTCCGCCGTCTCTGACCCCGTTATCGATCCGGACCCTGCGGAGATCGAACCGACAGTAAATGCCGTCCTCAGCGACAGGCCCAACGATTTTCCCGAATTCGACGATCCCGAGTTTGTCGTCGACGGCCAGTTGCGCGCGCATCTCGGGATCGATTTCGACCTTCCCGAGATCATGGACTCCGTGCATCTTTATCTCGGTTCTTCGACCCAGTTGTCCCCTGCCGAGATTTCGGCCCTGGAATGGTCCCTCTATGTCAGAAACCCCTTCGATGAATGGGAACTTGTCAACACCCAGGTCCCCTTCGTGTTTGACTCCGACGCAAGAAGGATCGAGTTGGCGGTAGGAGACCTGCTCGGGGGCAGCCCCGAAAGCGAAATCATGCTTGTGGCCTTCAACCAGACCGTCGTTCCACTGTCGTTTGTCGAGATCAAGGTGTTCCAGCGACTCACGGGGACGGTCAACAACAGGACCACGGAAAGCTACCTCACGAACGTCGGCACGACCGTGAACCTCTCCAGGACCTTGAAATTCAATGGCAACTTCTCCCTGGACCGGGTTGACCGGGAGCTCTCGACGACGACCACGACAAACGAGCGGCAGTTTGTGAGCGGTTCGCTCCAGTGGCGCCCCCACCGCCGTTTCTCGCCGACCCTGAACTTCAATCAGGTGACTTATCTCCAGACCGGAGAACCTGATTCGGTCAGCCGAACCTACGCCCTGGGCGTGGGGACCAGGCTGTTGAGAACGGTGAGGACCTCCTTAGGCGTCACCCGCCGGGAAAGATACACCGGCGGAGAACTGATGGGGGAAAGCAACAAATACACCTTGAACAACAATTTGCAGCTTTATCCCGACCTGGGCGCCAACTGGACGACCTCCTACGAAACCCTGGATGAATTGGGAATCGAGGGGGATTCGCAGGTGACCGACATATTAACGAGCAACTTGAAACTTAACGCCCGTCTCAGGCGGAGCCTGGACGGCTTTGCGATCTTCAGGTATCGCGACGTGCAGTCCACCGTCGAAAGCAGGACCCTTCAGGAAACCGGAACGACTCTCGGCCTGCGTTATCAGCCCTCCGACTTTGTCAACATGAGCGGCACCTATTTCAATGATGCCAGGCGGGGTCAGGAAAGCAGGGACAGGGTCGCCTTGAACCTGAGTCTTCTTCTCGTCTCTTCCGACACCATCAACCTGAGAATGAACCTGGACCATCTGATTGTCGAGGACAGAACGGTCGACAACGTGTCGATGCTGGGGGTCTGGTCCATAAGCAAAAACCTGAGGTTCAGCACGCGAGGCACTTACGTCTATTCCGAGGGGAACAACTCCTATAACTTTCAGACCGTTTTGCAGCTGACCCTGTAAGACGAAAAAAAACTGAGCCCCTGCTCTATTCGATGGAGGTTCCAGGTATGGCACCCTCCTGTGAGCCAATGACAAAAACCAACGATACCTGAGCAAGGTCAGCTTTAAATGGTCCTCACAGTCGGCCAAATGGCTTATCCAGCTGGTCAAAAGGAGGAATAGAGGTTGCTAATCAGCTTGGACTTGCAAAAAAGGTCTATTTTACGTTATCTTAGCCTTTTAATTTTATGAATGAGGTTAAATTATGAGCAGATTTTTAGTCAGGACGATTCTTTCCTCAATGCTTATTTGTCTGGTGGGTTGCAGTTCCGGCGAGATGATAAAGTCGTATACACGGGAAAATACCAGCCTGGGCTATGTCAAGACGGTTGCCGTGCTCCCTTTCGAAGGTGGAAACACGCAGCGTATTCGCGAATTCGCCATGACCCAGATGCTGACCAGCGGTGTGTTCGATGTGGTTGACAAGGGGCGGGTGGACATCGCTCTTCAGCGGGAAGTGATTTCTCCCGGGGCGCCCATCGATACGGGGACGTTAAAAAGACTTGGCCGGGTTCTCAAGGTCGAGGCTTTTATCTTCGGTTCGGTTGAACAGAAGATTCAAAGCCGGGGCAACGCCAGGTACCCTGAAGTTGTCATGACCCTGCGCCTTATCGACAGCGAAACAGGAACCCTGCTCTGGCAGGCAACCGGCCGGGGCAGTGGGTACTCTCTGTCGGATCGACTGTTCGGCCTGGCGCCAAAAGACGAGTTCCTGGTCACCATGGATCTGCTGCGCGAGCTTATCGATACGATTGAGTAAAATCAATGGATAACCTCAATTCCTGCCAGCCATCAACACTGTGTTGTTGCACATATCTCTACTGTGGAACGACTACGCATTTTTTTCGCATGATGACCTTTAGCCGTTTGCCGAATCGTTGTAGTCTATAACGTGTTGAAATGCCCGGACCTGCAGTGATGCTGAACGCTTTTCACGAGGGGTTTTGTGTCACCTGGCCTGCCAAAGGTCATGTGAATTGATTCGGGAGAACGTTGAGTGCGAGCGTATGAAAATGTTGTTGCGAACGTTCACATTGATAATGCTCGTTCTGACGTTCTCCTCTGTCTGTCTGGCAGCAGGCGCTCCCGCCCCGCCAAGAATGGCAATCGCCGTCTTTCCTCTTCAGGACCTGAGTGACGGGCGGAACGGCGTCAACCTTCACATGACCGAACTTCTGGCGGAAAGCCTGGAGGGAGCCGGTCAGACGGTGGTCAGTCCCGATGAGGTCATCGAGTTCATGGCTGCAAGCCGGATACGAACGGTCGGCCATCTGGAAAGCTATTACATCTCCAGAACCCGGACGGAACTGGACGCGGGCTTCGTTCTGCTCGGCACCGTCACTCATCGCGGAGACGCCCCTGAATCGTCCGTCGGCCTGGTCCTGAGCCTGGTCCGTACCAGCGACATTCGTACCGTATGGACCTATGCAGGCAGCATGGGCATCAGCGATGAGCTCAAGCCCCTTGCCATCACCCAACCGAAGTCCCTTGCCGACCTGGAGCCGAGACTGATATATGAGGCCGTGGCGAACTGGCCGCGGGAATTCGCCGGCGAGGTCCAGCGAACGAAGATCGTTGGAATCGACACGTCGTTGCTTGAACCGAGAAATGTCCGACCGGGCGATGAAGTGCGCTGCCAGGTGCGTTTGCGCGAAACCGACGGTCCCCCCCCGGAGGTTTATTTCAAGGCCGGAGACGATCTTCATCCGGCAACGGCCAACACTCGCGGCAATACATTCAGCGCAACCTGGCTGGCGGGGGAGAAAAGCGGCCGCTACACCGTGACCTTGATTCTCGATTGGCCTCTCTTAGACAGAAGAGAGGAAACGATTCTCAGCTTCTATGTCGTCGACAGTAAGCCGCCGGAGTTCGATATCCAGTTGGTAGGGGCCATGCCCATCAATGGCGTTTACGGTTTCAAGGGGAGCCTCGTGCTCATTCCGAGATTCACGCAGCGTGAGCCCCTGTCCCGCTGGCGTTTCGCACTGTATTCGGATGGAGATACCCTGATCGGTGAAATGAGCGAAACCGGCGAGATGCCCCCGAGTTTCGAGTGGTCGGCACGCGACCAGCTGGGCCTTCTTAAGGACGGAAGATACAAAACCGTGGTCGAGATCTGGGACCTGGCCGGGAATATGGCAACGGCTTCGCGGCAGGTGGAAATTTTCAGAAAACCTCCCAAGGCCGATTTGACCCTTTCGAGAGCCAAAGAAAAAATAGTCGTCGACTTGAAGCATTCCGGAAGAGTGCCGATCGAATCCTGGAGGCTGGAGATTTTGACTGTTGACGGGACGATCCTCCTGCAGGAGGAAGGGGTGAAGCTTCCGGCCAAAAAGGAGATCACTCTCCCCGCCGGGACTGACGTCAATAAACTTCAAGGCTATGTCGCGATAAGGGATGCCTTGGGGAACACGTCCCAAGAGAAGATCGAGGAGTTGGTTTCCTTTTTGCAAGCACAGCGCCAGGAGAAAAAACCGGCGGGAACATCCCATGGCTGGGTCGACCAGTTTTAACTAGTTAATGTTTTTCGGTTTGAGGAAGTATCGGGTGAAAAGCTGCTATCGTGCCTTTTTCTTGCTGCTGGGGCTGCTTTGCTGTGGTTGCGGACCCCGACTGACGAGCTTGCCGCTTCTGCCCGAGACCGGCCGGGTGCCGATTCACAGGGAGTTTTCACCCCTTCCATCGAGTCCGGTTTGCCGGGTAGCGGTTTTGCCGTTTGTGAATGACTCCGGCTTTCCGCAGGGTGGGACGATCTTTGCCGATACTTTCGCGGCGCAGCTCCATGCTTCGGGAGACTATCTGCTCCTCCAGCAGGGAGATATACTGAAAATCTTCCAGCAATTGAAGCTCCTGCCCGGCGTGCCCCCATCCATTGAAGAAATGCAGATTGTAGCCGATCGTGTCGATGCCGAGATCCTGATTACAGGAGTCATTCTTGAAATGGTGGAAAACTCCCGCGGGGACGTTAAGGTCGTCGTTGAAGTTGAGGTCAGGAACGGTTTAACCGCTGAAACCCTGTGGACGACATTTCATCGGCGTCTGGGAACCGACTACACCTTGACCATGCACCTTGGGACGATTTACTCGGTGACCGGGCTTAGCCGGCAGATGTCAAAAGAAATCATTAACCTCTGGCTTAAAAAGGGATTTACGCAATGCAACGCTACGTCATAAGCTCCCTCCTTCTGCTCTGTTTCGTATTCCTCTCCGTTGTCCCTGTTTCGGCAGGCCGGGGTGACAAGGAAACTCTTTTGTCCATCAACGGCAACAGCTACAGCGTCGGTGATTTCAAGACGTGGTGGAATTACTGGAAGGAAGACGACATCTCCTTCCCGCAGACCCCGGCCCCCTATATCGATTGGCTGCTGCTCAGCAAGGAGGCGGAACTCATGGATCTCACCGGGGCAGCCGATTTCAAGCACAAAACCCGGGTGTTTCTGCAAGCGCGATCACTGCTCAAGCTGCAGTTCGAGGAGGTGACCCGCAAAGCCAAGCCTTCCGAGGCCGATATCAAGAAGCGGTACGAGGAGCGTTACCTGCCACGCTGGCTGGTGCAGCGCCTCAAATTCCAGGATAAAGAAGCCGCCGAGGCTGCCCGGCTGGAGTTTGCGAAGGGTGCGGAAGCCATCGAAAAACTCCTTGAACTGAACCCGGAACAGGGGGGACCGCTGTCCAAAGAGGACTTCTGGGTGCGCTCCAATACGGTCGATCGGAACTGGCTTGAAAAGTTTGAGAAGATGAGCCTCGGCGAGATGATCGACCTCACCGGCATGGGGATGGGAACCGTCATCGACTACCTGAAAGAGAAAAAAGGCGGTGACGAAGAAGACTTTGCCAAGTGGCGTACCGAGATCGAGAAAGATCTCCAGAAAGAGCGGGAAGTCGCTCTGACCTCAAAGTTGCTTTCCAGGCTACGTGACAAGTACGATGTCGAAATCAATGAAGCGCGACTTGCCGCCATCGACCTGAAAGCCGATCCGGAGAGCTTTAGCGACGACCTGGTCATCACCACCAGCGTGCAGAATGTCACCGAGAAGCAATTCATGTCGATCATGCGCCGGGTACTTGACACCCGCCCGAAGATGACTCACCAGACCATGGACAAGGAAGAGGCTGACAAGCTCAAGCTCGAGACGGCAAACAACATCATCGCGCAGAGTGTGACCAACTGGGAATCCCTGGACCGGCACTATGAGGAAAAAGAACCCTTCAAGTCGGAATACGAATTCAACTTCCGTCATCGTTTAAGCGTGGCACTCGAGGAGCGTCTCTTTGTACCCGAAGCCAAGGTTTCGGATGAAGAGGTGCGGCGCTATTATGAGGAGAATCAGGAACGATACATGCAGCCGCCCAACGCTATCGCGTTTATCTTTGATGAAACCCAGGCGCCGGTGGACCAGATCTGGGCCGAAGCCGTATCGGGCAAGGACTTTCGCGATATCGTGGAAGAGCATCTTGGGGAGGGCGTATCCCCTTCCCTGGTACCCCTCAACCACCTCGATCCGGAAGTCAGGGGGGAAATCGAAAAGCTGAGCGAGGGTGAGACAAGCTCCGTCTTCAGCTATAACGGGCGTCGGACGATCGCGCACCTGATCAAGAGGAATCCTTCAAAACGCATTCCTCTACAGAGTATCGGACCGACCATCCGCAAAAGGCTGGTCGAAGAGAAAATCCAGCAGCTGCGCAGCGACTACCTCGAAAAACTCAAGTCGGTTTCGAAGATCGTCGTTAACGACAAGCAGTGGAAGTCAATTCAGAAGGAGCTTGGAGGAGCATGATGAATCCTGTGTTAATTCGATCTCTTTTTAAATGGGCGCTCATTTGCCTGGGGGTCTTGTCTTTCGCGGCTGCATGCGGACCGGCCACCGAGCGCGGCAAGCCGCGCAAGCGGATGACTTGCGCCGAATGTCACCCCGAGTTGGTGAAAAAATACGAAACCGGCGTCGTTCACGAACCGGTCAAGGATAAGAGCTGCGAGAGCTGCCATCTTCACCACGGGCTTGTCCCTTCGGTGGTAATGCGCCAGCCGGTGCCGACCGTCTGCCTCTCCTGCCACCCCTCATTCCGGGATGCGGACAAGAAGAAGTCGGTGCACTCCCCGGCCCGCAAGGGTGAATGCCTCTCTTGTCACCAGGCGCACAACTCGGATTCCGCCGGACTTCTTAAGAGCGCACCCGAAAAATTGTGCTTCGATTGCCATGCGAAGGATAATTTTGCCAAGACTCATCTCCATGGCGCGCTGGAAGACGGCTGCGGGACGTGCCATACCCCGCACATGGCGGACCAGCCGAAGTTGCTGACCATGGCAAGCGATGAATTATGTGCTTCCTGCCATGACACGGACGATTCCGGATTCGCTGCGGCCCACCAGGACTACCCGGTCAAATCGCGCTGCATAGACTGCCACGCCCAGCATAGTTCGAACGACCCCAAAATGCTCAAGGAGGTCGTACATCCGCCGGTGCGAAGCGGCGACTGCAACGACTGTCACCAGGTCGAGGGTGACGCCGTCAAACTGCAGTCCTCGGAAGGGAGCATCTGCCTGAACTGTCATGACGACGTTCCCGAAGCCGCGCAGCACGCGCCGGTCAGCGCAGGGGAATGCCGGGAATGCCATGCCCCTCATGCCAGCGAACATGAAGGGATGCTGGCCGAAGCGCCGACCAGGGTCTGTCTGAAATGCCACGATTTTGGAGAAAAGCTGAAGAACCCTCGCAGCGAGCACAAGCCGGTCAAAAACGGGGAGTGCATGGCGTGCCATGGCGGTCATGCCGGGGCCGGCGGGGCGCTTCTCAAGCAGGCTGCGGAGGAGCTCTGTTTCTCGTGTCATGACCGGAAAGCCTATGCGGACACGCTGAACTCGCACGCTCCGGCCAAGGAAGGGCTCTGTCTTGACTGCCACGACCCGCATCGCTCCGGTGAGTCCAGTTTGCTGGTAAAAAAACAGTCGGACCTCTGCTTCTCCTGTCATAAAATGACCGTGCTTGAAAGGGGGAAATTCAGTCTGCACCAGCCGTTCTCGCAGGGGAACTGCTCCGATTGCCATGCCCCGCACGGCGGCGATACGCCGGGACTTCTCAAGGGTTCGCTGAACCAGGGAGAGCTCTGTCTTGGATGCCACGAGAATCTGGCCGCAAAGACGAAGGCGGAAACCGCCCATTACCCCTTCGCCGAGCGCGACTGTGAGGCCTGTCATGCACCGCACAGCAGCGATCAGGCTTCACTGATCAAGGACGAACCCGGTCAGGTCTGTCTCAATTGCCATGGGGATGTCGAGGAGGTGCGTCAGTTCAAGGTCCAGCATGAACCGGTGGCAAAGAAGCAATGTGTCGTCTGCCACAGCGGCCATGGCACAGCCAATCCAAGTTTTCTGATCAAAAGTCAACCGGCGCTCTGCCTCGACTGCCACAGCGAGATCGCCAAGGATTGGAAGGTCGGCGCGCGGCATGCGCCCGCCGCCGAGGATTGCACAACCTGTCATTCCGCTCACGGATCGAACAATAAAGGGATGACCAGGGTGGCGAGCGGTCAGCTCTGCGTTGAATGCCACGATATTGACGATGCCGGATTCAACTCGGCCCACCAGGGGATCAAACCGGGCCTGCAATCGTGTGTGACTTGCCACGATCCCCATGGCGCACCGGAAAAGAACCTTCTCTATCCGGTGAAGCACGAACCATTTTCTCCCGATAACTGTATCGTCTGTCATGAAGGGAGTGCACAATAATGCTTCTGAATCTTTCTTTCCGAACTATGATGGTTTCCATCGCCGCATTGGTCGTGCTCCTGGCTGCCCCGGGAGGCAGCGAAGCGGCCGTGAACTGTTTCGATTGCCATGATCGCGGCAACTTCCAGAAGCGGGTGCCGCATGAACCGGCCTCTTCCGGGGATTGTCTCTCCTGCCATAACGCCCATGTCGCGCGGTTCGAGGGCTTGCTCCAGACGAAGGTCAAGGACCTGTGTTTCAGCTGTCACGGCGAACTGGAAGAAAAATTCAGTCAAGGCAGGGTCCATCTGCCGGTAAGGCAGGGAGAATGTCTGGGCTGCCACAACCCCCATTCGTCGAATCAGGACGGCCTTCTCAAGAAGAGCAGATCGGAAATCTGCTTCGACTGCCATACTGAGTTGCCGAAGAAGTTTAAAAATACGCATTCCCCCTATGCCAAGGGGCAGTGCGACTCCTGCCATCTGCCGCACCAGTCGGCGAACGACAACCTCTTGATCAAGGATCCGGAGTCACTATGCGGGGTCTGTCATACGCCAAAGGCCGTGCAGCAGGCCCATCCGGGCTTTCCGGAAAAACCGAACAACTGCGTCTCCTGCCACAACCCCCACGGCAGCGATCGCCCGGGGATGATCAAGAACGTTCTGCATCCGCCCTATGAAGAAGGGTGCAATGACTGTCATACCGGAAAAGGGACTCCCGTCCTGATCGACGCCTGCCTCGAATGTCATCCGGATGTCAGCGAGCAGATGGCTTCATCTCATAATCACCTGGTTCGTTATGGGGAGAATGGCTGTACCGCATGTCATTCACCGCATGCAGGCGATGATGAACGCCTGCTCAAGGCGGGGAAGGAACGTCATATCTGCGGAGCGTGCCATGAGGCGACATTCGAGCGACGGGAATCGTCGCAATACAAGCATCCGGCGACGGACGCCTGCAATGACTGCCATGCCCCTCACGGCTCGAATTATCCGTCGATGATGAAAAATTACCCCGTCGACGTTTGCCGGGACTGCCATGCGCAGCACGTTGCCTTTACGCATCCGGTCGGCCTTTATACCTTCGATCCGCGAACCGGGCAGCAGGTAACCTGCGCAGCCTGCCACGCCACCAAGGGAACGGAATTCCCGTTCCATACCCGTGGCGACAGCAACAAGGAGTTATGTCTCCCATGCCATCCGGAGCACTGATAAAAGATTGTTCCGGTGACTGCGCCCCAGGGGCACAAGGGCAAATGACAAACTCAAAACCTATATCATCCGGGGATTACGGCATGAAACATACAAACGTGTTATTGTACCTGACGAGAGGATTTCTGATCGCGGCGGTGATTCTCCTTCCGACTTCGGTCATGGCCGGGTCTCCCTGGCAGTGGCAGACGAGCTTGCGTATCATGGAGGAAGAAAACTACATGTATATGCCCGCCTCTGTTGAATTCGACACTAAAAATGAACGCTATTACGTGGTCGATACGGGGCGCAACCGCCTGGTTTCTTTTGACAGAAAGGGAAAAGTCCTCAGCGCCTTCACGGCCGACTTCCAGTTGAAGTCGCCTTTCGACATGGCGCGGCTGGACAACGGCACGCTCTGGGTGGTGGAAAAGGGGCGGAACAGCCTTACCTTCATCGATGTTCCCAACAGGAAGAGAATCCCCCGGGTCGTGAAAGACGGCGGCAGACTGGTGTTCCCTGACCGGATTGCGGCCAGCGAAGGGAAGCTCTACGTCCTGGACAGATCCAGCGGGCAAGTCCTTCGTCTCAATGACAAGCTCGCGGTTGAGCAGCGCTATGGCTGTTCGGACTGTACGTTTGGCCTGGTCGATTTCGTCATCGTCAATGGCTCGGTCTGGGCGCTCGAACCACGCGACAGGAAGGTCTTCCGTTTTAACGACGACGGCTCCGTCGCGGAGGAGATCCCTCTTGGCGGCAAGCTCGAATTCCCCGTATCCCTGGCGGTTGAGCCATCAGGCATCATGTATATTCTCGATCGCCACCAGAACAAGGTGCTGGTCTACGATAAGTACGGCAATTTCAGCTACAGCTTTCTCGGGCCCGGCCAGGCCAACGATGAACTCTATTTTCCCCGTCAGATTCGGATAGATCCGTGGGGTCAGCTTTGCATTGTCGATGAAGGCAACGGTCGGGTGGCAATCTACCGACAATAGGATCGGGGATGACTTTTCGCAAGGCATCTGTTGTATGGGGCCTCCTGGCGCTCATTGTGGGCCTGCCTGCTCCCGTCATGGCGGCGGTTGCAGGGGACTGCTCCAATTGCCACACCATGCATAACAGTGAGAAGGGGCGTCCCGTCGCATACGTTCTCGACAGCGCGGGGCAGAAGGTCCTCAAGGAGGAGCCTTTCCAGAACCTGCTTAAAACCGATTGTCTCGGTTGTCACAGCAATCCCGGCGCCACGACCATCACCACTCTGGGCGGATCGAATGTCCCGATCGTCTTCAATATCCTCGAACCAACCTATCCGCCGGATGGTTCGGACACATCGGCTCTGGCGGGCGGCAACTTCCACTGGCTCATGAGCAGCGGCGATGCATACGGACATAATGTTTTTGGAATAGCCAGCGAAGACCTCAGATTCGACACCGCCCTGGCTCCCGGCGGCGAGCCCCGAACGGGGGACTGCGGCAGCTGTCACGGCACCCTGGCTACCGTTCAAAGCGGTTGCGAGGCCTGTCATGTGACACGGCACCATGCCAAGGGCGAAGAAAATATCGTCGTTGGAGAGGGAGAGGGGTGGTATCGTTTTCTGGGATCGGTTATGCAGCGCAATGATGGCGTGGCAGTCACCGAGGGAGTCGTGGGGATCGAAGCCCCGGACTGGGAGCAGGACCCGACCCCGGACACGCACAATACCTACCAGGGAGCCTCCGGTGAGTTTATCGGTTATCTTGAAAGCGGTTCGATCAGTCAGAAATGTGCCGGCTGCCATGGCATATTCCACAACGATACGCAACAATCGCCGACCTCGGTCTGGATTCGCCATCCTGTCGATGTGGCGATTCCCGACTCCGGTGAATTCACGGGATTGGTCAACTACGACCCGATGGTCCCGGTAGCCCGCTCGGGAACCCTCCAGCCTACGGACGCCGACTTCAACCTGGTTGAACGTGACTCCGACATGGTTTCATGCATTTCCTGCCACCGTCCCCATGGCTCGCCCTATCCGGCCATGTTGCGTTGGGGTTACCGAGATTGGCCGGGAAATGATTCGCATACCCTGCAACCCGCGCTGAACGGTTGTGCGGTCTGCCATACGAGTAAGAGCTGATGAATTGCTGCGCTGCCATATCGGAAATCTTTCGAGTCCGTGCCCTGTGGGTCCTCTCCTTTCTCCTTTTGCCCCTTTTCTGGGGCTGCTCCGCTCCGAAGGAGAACTTCACCGCGGAGCTGTTCGAGCTTGAAGGATACTCTCAAGATATTCCCAGAATCAGTTGTTTCCTGACACTCAAGGAACCTCATGGCCCGGATCTCAGGCTGGAAGTCGCCAGTATTGAAGTCCTTGGAGACGGTCTCTGGCTGCCTCTCACCCGGGGACCGCTGACTCTTGATTCGGCGACAATCAGTTCCGGCCAAATCTACCTGGGGGCCACCTCGGCTCCGCCCGGCAATTACAGTCGTATGCGCTTTATGATAACCAAGGGAGAGTTAGGGGCAGCCGATGGAAATTATGCCGTTGTCACCAATGATCCCTTTGCCGTGGAAGTGCCCATTTCTGAAAACATGGACCTGAATGGCACGGACAGACGTTCCCTGCTCATATCCTGGGACGTGGAGAGTTCCATCCGGAATGATAACACCCTGACCCCGGCGCTGGTTGTCAATCCGCCGACAGCTCAATTGCTCGTCGGTCTCGTTTACGTATCTTGTCCAAACATCGACACGATTTTTGTCGTTCGGGCCGACAAGAATTGGGTGGTCGATTCCTTCGGCCTCGGGGGGGGGCCGACCTACCTGGCGATCGACCCGAATCGTTCCCGGCAACTTCTTTACGTGCTGGCTTCCCGCGAAAGAAGCATCAAGGTCGTGGATCTGGCCAATCAGAAGGTTGTTGATTCCTTCAGGGCATCCCCCAGCGATTCCCCGACGTTCATGACCATCAGCCCGGATGGCCACAGAGCGTATCTGCTCGATGAGGAAGGGGGCTTCCTCGATGCCCTTGACCTGACGACGGGACAAAGCGTCGCCCGTGTTCATCTCGACTACCGGCCGAGCTATGCGGGTTATCTTGAAGAGCAGGATCTCCTGGCGGTTTCGTTGTCCCTTTCCCAGGATGTCCTGCTGCTCGATCCCGTCACCCTTTCGGTGAAGATGACAATTCCGACCGGCAGCAATCCTCAAGGACTCGCTGCCTCGGAGAACTTCCTGCTGGTCGCTGAAGAGAGGGATAGCACGGTCTCGATGACCGATCTCGAAAACCGGGAAGATCAAAGCCAGCTGACGGTGGGTTTTGCCCCCATGCGCATTCTGGCGACCGACGACCAGGTTTATGTCAGTAATTACCGGAGCGGATCCCTATCGGTTCTGGTTCCCGGCCAACTGAGCGTCTTTCAGGAGATTCCCGATCTGGGTCGCCCGAAAGAGATGGTCTTCAACGAATTTTATCGCCGGGTCTATATCACGGACGAGGGAAGGGGGGCTTTCTCCATCGTAGATGCCAACGCCAATCAGTTTCTCGGCAGAGTGTCCCTCGGAGCCAGACCTTTCGGATTGGCTGCAATCGAATAAACAAGACGATGTCTCGATTTTGTCGCTGCGGAGCCTGGAAAATAGCGAGTCCTATCTTCATGACCAATGCTCGATCCATAAAAAGAAAACGTTCGTTTCTGGCGAAGGCACTCTGGTGCGCTCTTCTGCTCGTCTCACTTACGGTAGAAAATGGTCTTGCCGGCGAAAGATTCAATGTGCCGATCACACCCATCGCCCAGATCACGATTGATGATGAAGGAGACTCTCTGGAATATCCATACACGGTCTTTTACGACCCGGTGGTTGAAGAGACATACATCGTCAATGTCGGCTCCTCCAGAGTCGTGGTTTATGGCCCGGATTATTTCCCGCGCGTCTCCATCGGTCGGGGTCGGGGGGTGGCCGCGCCCATCTCGGGAGCAGTACTGAGCAACGGCGACGTGTATGTCGGCCAGGTAAAAAATAAAGTGAGCAAATCGAATCGCATCACGATTCTGAATGGAGCTTTTTTTCCAAAAAAGGAAATCAACCTCGATGACATTCCGGAGGTGGCCGGTTTTTATCCCAGCCAATTCGCGGTGAATCGTGACGGAAAGATTTACCTGACGGGCGATGCCGGCCTCGGAGTATTGGTGCTGGATAATGACGGCCGTTTTTTGCACCGGCTTCAGCCGATTGACAAGATTGATTATCTCGAGATGCTGCAGGAATGGGATAGTCTGGAGGAAGAAATTGCCTTGAATGAGGAACAGGAGGAGGGGTTCCCGTTCAAAGCGGAAGAGACGTCACCGGTAAAAAAAACCGATCCGGCGAAAACTCCCGAAAAGCACCGCCGCCCCGATCCATTTAAGGAGCTGAGGAGCAGACCGAAGGATTCCGAAGGGAATTACCCGGTCAGGATCAACCATGTTTCCATCGACAGCGAAGGAAGACTTTACCTCCTCAGCCCTGAAACGAGTAAGGTCTACGTTTACGATTTCGACGAGAACTTCATTTTTTCTTTTGGCGAAAGGGGGGGGACCCCCGGCAAATTGAGTCAACCGAAGTCGATGGCCATAGATGAAAAGCGGCAGCTGATTTACATCGCGGACTACATGCGCCATTCCATTCTGGTGTACAGGATGTTTACCGGCGAGTATCTCTTCGAGTTCGGGGGGCGTGGCGCCGCGCCGGGATGGTTCAATTTCCCGAACGGTCTTGCCATCAACAGCCAGGACCAGCTTCTTGTCGCCGATTATTTCAATCAGCGTATTCAGGTTCTCGATGTCGGATTCGATGAGGTTCCCCCCCTGGCAAAGGGTGGCTCGTCGAGGACCTCTGTACCGGAACCGTCCGCCCGTGTAGATGCGACGGAGAAAGAAGTTGGCGTTCCCGACCAACAGGAGGACGCAGTCGAAGAGCCGGGTCGAGGTCTCGATGGAGACGTCGTCGAGGAGGTCATCGAGGAAGAGATTATTCCGGGCGTCGCCGAGTCCCCGGCGCTCTCCTACACCAGGGGTGATCAAAAGAGTGCCTGGTAATCCCGGTCCGAAGATGCTTCCTTCGAACAGAGACTCGTTGGCCCGAATGGGTCGGGAAATCATGGGTGTTGTGCCGAATGAAAAGAGGTCGACGGATGCTCAAATCTTCTGATTCAGCAAAATACCTTGGCCTTGTGGTCTCCATGCTCGGGGGGATAGTCCTGGCTGCATCCACGGTGTGGGGAGGTCCATACCTCGATTCCGCCCACGGCAACTATGGAGACGGCATCTCCGGCTACGGCGTCAGTCGTTCCAGCACGGGCAATTATGCTACCGGCAACTGTGCCCACTGTCATGAGCAGCACGCCAGCATTCAGGGGGTGGAGCCCGATCCTGCCGACGGAGCAGCTCCTCATGCTCTTTTTGCCGAAAACTTCAACACGGGACGCACCCAGAACATTTACCTCGAGTCCGACAATTTCTGCTTTTACTGCCACTCCGGCAGTTCCGGTCAACAAGTGGATAACAGGGATTACAGTGAAGTTTTCGGCGGAGCCGATGCCTTGAGCGGCCCTCAATCGATCCTGGACGCTTTCAACCAGGCCTCTTACCACAACCTGTATGACATCTGGAATTTCCTGAGCAACGACCCGTCCTATTCATCGTGGTTCGCCAAACGTGGCAATCCGTGCAGTGCCTGCCATGATCCGCACCTTGCCAAGCGCAACTGGGACAGCTCCCAAACCGGATTTCCTCTTCTGAGCGCCATCACCAAACCGGCAGCTGCCGCGTTATGGGGGGAAACCGAAGTGATGTCGAACTATCTCGCCGGCTATGAGGCCCCTTATTCTTTGGGCACCGATCGGGAGCCGGCGGGCGAGGGAGCCCCCAACGGAAGCAATACGCCTGATTATGCGGGCTTCTGCACAACCTGCCACGACTATGACAACATCATTGCAAGCACAAGCCTCGGCCGTGACATCAGGCCGATCAATTGGGATGATGCCAGCTACGACTCCGTGACCCTCCACGACAAGCATGGCACGGCCCCGAGGGACGGCGCCGATAACCTTCGCGATCCTTACTCCCTGGCGGGCAATACCAATTTCGTCCTCTCCTGCCTTGATTGCCATGAATCCCACGGATCTGAAAACACCATGATGCTGCGGCGGCGGATCAATGGTGAGGATTTGGAGGGAGTCGTCACGGAAGTCTCTACCGAAACCAAGAGCTATGTCTGCAAGCGTTGTCATCCCGATGACCTGGCTGCGGGAGAAGGAAGCAATCCCGACACATGGGAATACGTCCATCACCTTGTTGCCGATGCCCCCTATGCCCAAAATGGGTGCAACGACTGCCATTCTCCTGGAACCAAGCACATCGACTGCGGCAACTGCCACAGCCATGGCATGGATGACAGTTGGATATCGGATCCGACCCTGCGATCAGGACGAAAGACCTTCTAACCTTTTCTCGGGAACCGCCGGGGCATTTAAACACGGAATATCATGTCAAAAACGAAAAACAAGGTCTGGCGCTTCTTCGCCTCAATCAGGCTCGCCCTGATCTCCCTGATAGTCCTGGCAACCACTTCGATCATCGGGACAGTGATAAAACAAGGAAAGTCGCCTTCCTTCTATGCCGAGGAATTCGGGCCGGACGTTGCCACGCTCCTGGACCTGTTCGACCTTACGAACATGTATACTTCCACGTGGTTTACCCTTCTGCTGTGCCTGTTTGCCGTCAATCTTATCGTATGCAGCATCGAGCGCTTGCCCGTCGTCTGGCGCATGGCATTCCTGGACAACCTGGAGGAGCTGCCGCAGTTGGAAAAGATGGGCCTGACCCATCGAACCGGTTCCATGTTGCCGGCGGAGCACGCCGTGGAGCGAGTGCAGGGATGCATGGCCCAAGCCGGTTGGAATAATCCGCGGAGGGTGGGCCGGGAAGACGGGTCCGTGCTGCTTTTTTTTCAGAAGGGCGCTTGGACAAGACTTGGCGTATATGTTGTCCATCTTAGCGTCCTGGTTATTATGATCGGGGCCTTACTCGGCACCCAGTTCGGCCTGAAGGCTTTCGTTTTCCTGCCGGAGGGGAGAGTCACGAGCGATGTTTTTCTGCAGGAGAACAGGCGCCCGGTTCCACTGGGGTTCAATCTGCAAAACGACCGGTTCGAAAGGACCCATTATCAGGACGGATCGATCCGGCAGTACCAGGCGGACCTGACCATTTTCGATCCCGAACTCGAAACCCCTTATCGGAAATCGGTCATCGTGAATGATCCGCTCGCGCATAAGGGCTTTACCTTCTATCTTGCCGACTCCGCCCCACTCGAGGAATTCTACATCCTGGTCCGCAACCGCTCGGCAGAGATAGAACAGGCTTTCCGTGTCCCTGCCGAACGGGATATTCCTTGGCGGGAAGGCCATGCCCTCCTGCGTATTGAGGAACTGCAGCGCGACCTGGAAGGGGCCGTGCTCAGGGCAAAAATCCGATTCAGCACAAATGGTGGGGATGAGCCATCCGAGTTCTGGATCGACAACAAGGGCACGGCATCTATAAGGCAGTCAGGGATGGACTATGCTCTCACGTTTCGACAGTACTACGAAACTATGCTCATCGTCACCAAAGATCCAGGCGTCCCGCTCGTCTTCAGCGGCTGCATTCTGCTGGTCGCCGGCCTGGCCGTCAGCTTCTTCCTCTCGCACCGCAGGCTCTGGGTCAGGATTACCCCGAAAGGGCCACGGGAGTCGGCAATCCTGCTCTGCGGCACCAGCAACAAGAACAAACTCGCTTTCGAGGGTCGGTTTGAAGAGCTGGGCGCCAGCATCGACAGGGATCCGACCCTGGTCTCCGGCTCCGGTCTCGCTCCCGATGATCCGGTCTATCGCGACATCCAAAGTGCCAAAGCAGGCAGAGTGCAAGAACGGACCTGCTGGAAATGAAGATAATTCGGGCACTTTTCTGGTTGAGTTGAAGTCCAGGTTATTGTTCGGAAGGTGTTTTAGCTCGTTGACGTGCATACATCCTACCCTAAATGCAGTACGGAGCCACGGAATTTGAACATCAAGCATCATTTCAATCACTCTCTTACAGCAGTTCTGCTGATCCTGATTGCCGGCATCGCCGTCTATTCGAACACCTTTCATGTACCTTTTGTTCTCGATGACTTCAGAGAGATTACAAACAATATATTTATTACAAATCTCGACAATTTTTACACTAATCCTCTCCAGTATAAAATAGACAACCCTAACCGTTTTGTAGCGATTTTTACTTTCGCCCTCAACTACCATTTTCAGGGTCTGGATGTCACCGGTTATCACCTGGTCAACCTGAGCATTCATCTTATCACGGCCCTTCTGGTCTATGCTCTTTTGCGCCAGACCTTTCGTACCCCCTATTTCAGGGCCAATGGGTCAGGGTCCCAGGTTCTGGAAGAAACGCCTCCTTCGTTCTTCTCCAGTCTCGCTTCCCGTGAGCGTTTTATCCCCCTGTTTGCCGCACTTCTGTTCACTGTGCACCCGATCCAGACGCAGGCAGTGACCTATATCGTCCAGCGCGAGACGTCCCTTGCTGTTCTGTTTTACCTGTTGTCGATGGTGCTGTATGTGCAGATGCGCCTGGGCGTCGAGGCCTCACGCAGCCCCTCTTTGCCTAAGAAGAGTGCCCCCTCAGATACCAGCAAGAGAAACGTCTCCGCGCTTGCCAGGGTGAAAACGAAGGGGATCCATGCGCTGCTCCTCGCCGGCGCGGTCGTGTGCGCAGTACTGGCCATGAAAACCAAGGAAATTGCTTTTACCCTGCCCCTGTTGGCGCTGCTGTACGAGGTCTCTTTTTTCCGGGGCCCGTGGAGATGGCGCTTGTGCTTCCTCCTGCCGGTCCTGCTGACCCTTCCTGTCGTGCCGATCTCCCTGCTCGGGATCAGCGGCCTTCCCGACTTCAGCCTGCCGGAGATCAGCCTAACCGCCAGGAAGGTCGACCCCCCGGAAGAGGCCAAGGGCGCGGCAAGGATCAAGCCGGCAGGCGAAGTCGCTCCCAGAAGCGGCTTCAGTCCCGGCAACCCTGTCAGTCCTGATGGAGATTTCTTCTCGGCCACCGGGGACCGGCTGCGGTCCCACACGGTCATGCCCAGGAAAGTTTATCTCTTTACGCAGTTCAGGGTGCTGATCACCTATATTCGGCTGCTGGTTCTGCCCGTCAACCAGAACATCGATCACCAGTACCCTTTCTACGATAAATTTTTCACCACGCCGGTCTTTCTGTCGTTTCTGTTCCTGACGGCCCTCTTCGGGTTGGCCGCCTACCTGTTCCGGGCAACGCGAGCAGGTGACGCATCTCAGTCTCTTGCCGGGCGTGATCACGGCGTGCCGTCCTCATCACGGGGGGCTGCCAACGTTGACCCGGCTCTGCGCCTCGTCGCTTTCGGCATCCTGTGGTTTTTTATCACGCTGGCAGTGGAATCAAGCTTTGTTCCGCTCCCGGACGTGATCATGGAGCATCGCCTGTATCTGCCCGGCTTCGGCGCCTCTGCTGTTTTTGCCACCCTGTTGTATCTGCTGGTCGAGAAATTCTCCGGTCCGTCCATCGGCAGAATACTCTTTCCGGTCGCGATCGTCCTGGTGCTGAGCCTTGGTTTTGCGGCGTATCAACGGAATCACGTCTGGAGGGATCGCGTCAGCTTGTGGGAGGATGCCGTCGCGAAATCACCGGACAGAGGCAGAACGAACAACAATCTTGGTGTGGCCCTGGCCAAGGAGGGCAGGACGATGGAAGCCACCAAAGCCTTCTCCACGGCCATCGAGGTTGATCCTTATTATTTCAGGGCTTATTATAATCTCGCTGACCTGTACCTGGCCGAAGGGCGTCCGGAGCTGTCTTTACCCCTGCTGCAGGTCTACCAGCAGCTCAATCCCGAGGAAAAGAAAGGTTATGTCCTGTACGGGGCGTCCCTGATGCGGTCGGGGAGGTTCCCTGAAGTCATCTCCTTCTTTGAGCAGAACATCGATCGTGTAGGCGGGAATGCCGAAGCTCATTTCTACCTCGGCTCGGCTTACGCCTTCCTGGGTAACCGGGAGGCGGCCCTGCGGGAACTGAACATCGTCTCCTCGCTCGATGCCAAACTGGCCGCAACCCTGGCCGGCCTGCTCGGCAGGAATTCGCCTCATGGATTTTCCAATGGAACTCACTAACCCCCGCCTGCGGCGATCGATTGTCACTCTGCTGATTCTGTCGGCCGGCATTATCGTTTATGCCAACACCTTCCAGGCGCCCTTTGTTCTCGATGATACGCCATCGATCGTCAACAATAAGGCGATCAGGAGTCTCGCCAACTTTTATCCGTACGGATCGGGATACTTTCTGCCGGGTCGGAGCGTCGCCTACCTGAGTTTTGCTCTTAATTACCACTTCGGCGGTCTTGACGTAACCGGCTATCACGCGGTTAATCTGATAATTCATTTGATTTCCGGTCTGCTGGTTTACGCCCTGCTGCGACTGACCTTTTGCACCCCATTTTTCGAGGACCACCACAGGCAGCCGACGGCGGGACCGGAAACGCAGCCGGGAATTCTTTCGTTTTTCGCCTCCAGACGATCTTTCATCCCCCTGTTCGCCGCATTGCTGTTCGTCGTTCATCCGGTCCAGACTCAGTCCGTGACCTACATCGTGCAGAGGATGACCTCGCTGGCAACCATGTTTTACCTGTTGTCCATCGTCCTGTACGTGATGGCCAGACTATCCGGCGAGAGGGGAGGCTCCGGTGAACGGGAACCGGCAGAGAAGGAACCTGCCACAGCCGCGAAGGTAAGAATCAAGCCCGTTTTGCTGATTTTCGGGGCGGTTCTTTCCGCGGTCCTGGCGATGCTGACCAAGCCGATAGCCTTCACCCTGCCTCTGGCTGTTTTCCTCTACGAGCTCTGTTTCTTCCATGGTGCGCTGCGAAAGCGCATGGTTTACCTGGCGCCGCTTCTGGCGACCCTGCCCGTCATTCCGCTGACCATCCTCGGTGTCGGCGGGACCTCCGACCATATCCTGCTGGACGCCGGCGACCAGCTGCGGGTCGGCAGCGACATCTCCCGGCTCGATTACCTGTTCACCCAGTTCCGCGTGCTTGTTACCTACCTGCGGCTGCTGGTTTTTCCGGTCAACCAGAATCTCGACTACGACCACCCGGTGTACGCGACCTTTTTTACCCCTCCGGTCATTTTCTCCTTCCTGCTCCTGGCGGCCTTCTTCGGCGCGGCCATGTTCCTGTTCCTTGCCACCCGGAGGGCCGGCGCTTCCTCGACGCTCAGGGCGCGGCTCCCGTCGTGCCTCGTCGATCCTGCGGCACGACTGGTCGCCTTCGGCTTCTGCTGGTTCTTCCTGGCCCTCGCCGTCGAATCAAGTTTTGTTCCGATCGTCGACGTGCTGGTTGAACATCGCCTCTACCTGCCAAGCGTCGGCATCGCAGCAGCCTTTGCCACGGCCCTTTACCTGCTGGCCCGGAACCTTAGCCGGCCGACCGGCGCGAAATGCCTGGCCCTGGTTTCGCTGGCGCTGGTGATGACCCTTGGGTTTGCCACCTGGCAGCGCAACCACGTCTGGGGGAATGCCGTCCGCCTGTGGACGGATGTGGTCGAAAAATCCCCAAACAAAGGCAGAGCCTCCAACAATCTCGGCGTCGCTCTGGAGCAGGCCGGCAGGAGGACGGACGCCTTCAGGATGATGTCCCGGGCCATCGAGGTCGAACCCGGGTATTACAAGGCCTACTACAACCTGGCCGACCTCTACCTGGTCAGCGATCGGCCCGATGACGCGCTGCCGCTGCTGCAGGCCGCCATCAGGCTCCAGCCGCAATTCACGGAGGCCTATGTGAAATTGGGCGCGGCTCTGATGCGGGGGGGCAGGTTTCGCGATGTGATCGCGTTTCTGGAACAGAACCTCGATCGGGTCAAAGAAGAGCCCGAGGCTCGATTCTATCTGGGCGCCGCTTACGCTTTCCTCGGAAACCGTCAGGCCGCAATGCGAGAACTGGACATACTGACCCGATTCGATTCCGCTTTCGCCGCTACCCTGTCGGGCCTGCTGGGATCGAAGTCGAACCACGGTTTCATCCATGGAAGCAATTAGCCACTACCGGCAGGTTCTGCCGGCAATCCTCCTGATCCTGCTGGCCGGCGGCATCGCCTACGCCAACACCTTCCAGGTTCCTTTTGTGATGGATGACACCTATGTCATTGCCTCCAATCCCGTCATTCAGGATCTGCAAAACTTCTTCTCCGATCATACGGAAGGGGATCTATATCCGCCCAGGATCCTCGGATATCTCTCCTTTGCCCTCAACCACTATTTTGGCGGGCTCAATGTCGTCGGATATCACCTCGTCAACCTCTCTATCCACCTGTTCACGGCTGTATTGGCCTTTTACCTGACCCGGCTTACCTTCAGGACCCCGCGATTGCGCATGAGCCGGCTCGCGCCGCACGCGAACCTGGTGGCGCTGCTGGCCGGCTTGCTGTTCGTCGTGCACCCGGTCCAAACCCAGGCGGTGACCTATATCGTCCAGCGCATGGCGTCCATGACGACAATGTTTTACCTGCTGTCGATGGCGCTGTACGTCAAGAGCAGGCTGGCTCTTGACGGAGAAAAAGAGAAGATCTTCTCCCGAAAAGGCCTCATCCTCACGGCGGGGTCTGTCGGATGTGCAATCCTGGCCATGAAAACCAAGGAGATCGCCTTCACCCTGCCTCTTGCAGCCGTGCTGTACGAAGCATGCTTTTTCACGGGAGATTGGAAAAGACGATTGCTGAATCTGTCGCCGCTCCTGGCCACCCTGCCCGTGGTGCCGATAAGCGTTCTGACGAGCACTCCATCGAAGGGGCAGCTGCTGGCAGACCTCAGCGAGAAGACACTAGCGGCCGGAACCCTGTCGAGAATGGACTATCTGCTGACCCAATTCCGGGTGATGGTCACGTACCTGCGCCTGCTCGTTCTGCCGGTCAACCAGAATCTCGACTACGACTATCCCCATTATTCACGGTTTTTCACCCCGCCGGTTCTGCTGTCGTTCCTGTTGCTGATTGCGATGTTTTCCCTGGCCATGTACATTCTCTGGCGAACCCGCTCCGCCAGCCCCTCAACCGGTGGCGATGCGCCCTGCTCCAGAACCGTCCCCGGCTCCTCCGTCACCGTCGACCCGTCGCTCCGCCTGGTTTCCTTCGGCCTCTGCTGGTTTTTTCTCACCCTGGCCGTGGAGTCGAGCCTTGTCCCGCTTGTGGACGTCATCGCCGAGCATCGTCTCTACCTCCCCTCCTTCGGTCTGTTCGCGGCCTTTTCCGTGGCCTTATCTCTTGTAATTGTCAAATTCAGCGGTTCGGCCGGAGTTCCCCGTCTCATCCTCGGGATGACCCTGCTGTTGTCCTTCGCTTTTGGTTTCGCGACCTATCAGCGCAACGATGTTTGGGGGGACGGCGTCAGCCTCTGGCAGGATGTGGTGGCAAAATCTCCCGAAAAAGCCCGAGGATACAATAACCTGGGCGAGATTCTGAACAGAAAGGGTCGGTTTCCCGAGGCGATAGCTTCACTGAGACGGGCCCTGGAGCTGGATCCCTTTTTTAAGCCCGAAGCCTACCACAATCTCGGATACGCTTACATCATGACCGATCGGAGCTCCGAAGCCGTGCCTTTGCTGAAGACCGCGATCCGGATTGATCCCGACTCTACCACGGCCCTGGTCATACTGGGGATGGCGTACAACCAGCTGAGGCTCTTCCCCCAGACGGTAGCCCTGCTGGAAGAGAATCTCGATCGGCTCGGCAAAATCGTCGAGGTTCATTATCATCTCGGCGTCGCCTATGCCTTTCTCGGCGATGTCGACGCCGCCAGGAGAGAGCTCGAGATCGTCTCGCAATTTGACCGTCCCGAGATGAAAGCCGATTTGATCCGCCTGCTGAATATGAAGGCTTCCTGGCGGCCGTCGAGAGAGCGCAATTGATTCATCTACAGAGGTGCTATGAACAGTCTGGGAACCATGGGTTGGAATAAAAGACATCTTCTCGTGTTATTGGCCGGAGTACTTGTCGTTTATGGAATATCCTTTCATAAAAGGTATTCGACCTATTCTCACTGGATGGAAAAGAGCAGTTATTATGTAGTAGACGACGTCATAACCATGACGGAATACGATGCCTACTATTGGTTGGAGATGGCCAAAGAGCTGGACAAGGGCACTTTGGGAACGGGGCAGCCGGACCCCACCAAAAACTATCCCGACCTGGCGCCGTTCGCCATCAATGATCAGCCCGCCCTGCTGGCTGAGCTCATCAGCCTCGGCAGGAACCTGACCGGCGGCAG
>NZ_KI421412.1:286645-323962 GCF_000472285.1 Desulfuromonas sp. TF | reverse complement strand
TCTGGCCGGGCTCTTCGTTTTCCCCCTGTTCTATTATTTCAACAAGCTCGGCTTCGGCGCCTCGGCCGTATTGGGAGGACTGGTCGGGTCGTTCAGCCACGCCTATTACGACCGGACCATGATGGGGCGGGTCGACACCGATCTTCTCAACACCTTTTTCCCGATCGCCACGGCGAGCTTCATCCTCTCCATGCATAAAGACAAAAGCCGGTTCGCCAACCTCGGCCTTGCCCTCGGCGCCGGACTGACCATGTACCTGTTCAACTGGTGGTACCAGCAGCCGATGTTCATTCTTTTGTTCCTGTTCTTCATGGCGATCCATCTCGTGGTCGGTCGGGTCGTCGACTGGAAATACCTTGTGCCGATTCTCCTGATCTTCCCCCTGGCTTCCGGTCCCGGTTACGCGCTTCAGATTTTCGATTCCCTGCGCACCTTCCTGTGGACCTATATTTCCCCGCCCGCCACGGGGCAGATCGTCTGGCCGAACGTCATGGACACCATCGCCGAGGCCCGGAGCCGCGGCATCGCGGCCAATCTCGAGATGCTGCACGGCTTTCTGCCGATGGTCGCGGCGGGCTTTGCCGGGCTGATCTACCTCTACGCCAGGCGTTTCAAGCAGATGATCCCCATTACCCCACTGCTGGTCTTGGGCGTCTGGTCGATGGTGGGGCCGACCCGGTTCGCCATGTACATGGCGCCGCTGATCGGGGTCGGCGCCGGGGTGCTGATCGAAGTGCTGGTGAAATACGCCGGAGCGAGGATCCGCCTTCTCAAGCCTGCCGTGCCGCTTGTCGGCATCGCCCTGATGTTCGCGCTCTTTTTCTCCACCAGCGCCTATACCGGCTACTCCAAAACGCCCCTCCCGGTCCTCAAACCCAAAACCGTCAGGGCCATGCTGGATATCAAAAGCATCGTGCCGCTTCACTCGGCGATGTTCACGCCCTTCTGGGAGTACGGTTATCCCCTGATGAATATTGGGGAGTTCGCCACGTATCATGACGGCGGCACTCAGGGGGGGATCCGCACCACCCTGGCGGCCAGGGCGATGACCTCGACGGACCAGGGGGAGATGGTGTCGCTGCTGGCCTACCTGGAAGAGAACGGCTTCGTCGGCCTGGCACAGTCGATCCGGAAGGAAAACCTGTCGGCCGACGACATGCTGGAGCGGGTTTTCCACCATACAGGGGACTTCCGGGGAGACCATGTTTATGTTCTCTATCTCGAGGAAATGCTGGAAAAATTCCGTTCAATGGCCTATTCCGGCACCTGGGACTTCGACCGGAAGACCAACAATCCCATGGATTACCTGTATCTGACCTGCACGCCCGAGGACAATGGCGTCATGAACTGCCGCGAAGGCCGGATCGACCTGGGCAGGGGGACCGTCAGCAATGGAGCTAACTATGCTCCGCTCGTAGCAGCACTCTTCATCAATAATGGCACGGTCGTCAACCGGATCGACTATGCTTCCAGCCAGGGCTACTATCTGCAGGTGCTGATGAAGAACAGCAGGATCTTCGATGTCCAGATGGTCGAGCCCCCTCTGTTCTGGAGCAACTTCAACCAGCAGTATCTGCTCGGTAATTACGACCGGCGCTATTTTGAAGAGGTCTACAACAACTTTCCCGTGGGAAGGGTCCTGAAGGTCAAAAGCACGCTGCCCCTTGCGCAACAGCCCGCTCGATGAATCCTCTCTGGTACAGATTCCTGCCGGGTTTTATTCGCGAAAGGCTCGCGGGCCGCACGACGCTGTTGACGGCCATGGACAACACCGGCTGGATGATGGGAGACCAGGTCATCCGGAAGGTCGTCGGTCTTGTGGTAGGCGTCCTTGTGGCCCGGCATTTCGGCCCGGAGCTTTACGGGGAATTCAGTTATGCCGTCGCCATTGTGATGATCGTCTCCACCATTGCCAGGCTCGGTCTGGATGAAATAGCCATACGGGACATGGCGAAGGACCCCTCCAGCAGAGACGAAATCCTCGGGACATCCTTTGTCATGATGCTGGCGGGGGGCTTTGCGGCTTTCCTGCTGGCCATGATTGCCGTGTTCCTGGCGCGGCCGGAGGGGCAGCTGGTCCAGTGGCTGGTCGCCATACTCGCCGCCGGCTGCATCGTTGAGGCGTTCATGGCCATCGAATTCTGGTTTGAATCCCAGATGCAGTGGAAATTCAATGTTTACGCCAAGACCTCTGCTTTCCTGCTGGTCAGCTGCTCTAAAATTGTCCTGATTGCCCTGAACGCGCCGCTCATAGCTTTCGCATGGGCGGGGCTGGCGGAGGCGGCCCTCGGTTCGCTGGGATTATATCTCGTCTATAAAGGCCGGGGATTTTCCCTCAAGGCCTGGCGGTTCAGACTGAACATGGCCCAAACTCTTCTGAGAGATTGCTGGCCCTTGATCCTCTCCGCTTTGGTCACCACGATCTACCTGCGGATCGATCAGGTCATGATAGGCAGCATGATCGGCAGCGCAGAACTGGGGAACTATTCCGTTGCCGTGCAGCTAGCCGAAGTCTGGGTGTTCATTCCAATGGTTATTTATTCGGCGGTTTTTCCGGCTTTTGTCGAGATTGAAAGAGACAACGAGGCGCTTTTTTATGCGCACCTGCAGAAGCTGTACAATATGATGGCTTTGTATGCCTACCTCGTGGCCCTGCTGGTTACCTTTTTTGCCCAGGAGATCATACATTTCCTGTTTTCCTACGCGTATGCCGAGGCGGGCTCCCTGGCGGCGGTGCTGGTCTGGGGACTGGTTTTCACCAGCCTGGGCGCGGCCCGGAATATCTTGATACTGGCCAAAAACTGGACCCGGGTGAACCTGATCTCCATTGCGTCGGGCGGGGTCCTGAACATCCTGATGAACCTTGTGCTGATCCCTTTATACGGCGCCATGGGCGCTGCTGTTTCCACCCTGGTCTCTTACTGGTTCGCAGTGCACGGGAGCTGTTTTTTCTTTCGTCCTCTGCGATCCACCGGCCGGATGATGACCCGGGCGATGATTTACCCGAAAGCTTGGTGAGCCTTGCACTCTTCTGTCAGTAACCCGAAAGTGCGGGTGAACTCTTTGCAAACGATGTTGATCGATGCGGTCCCCGAGCTGTCCCCCTTTATTCCTGCCTGGCGTGCATTGGCTGAAGATGCGCCAATGAGTTCCCCGGAGTGGCTGCTGGCATGGTGGGAGGTTTATGCCAAGCCGAAAGACAGGCTTTCTCTTCTGCTCTTCCATAAGTCCGAGGGCAGCCTCGTCGGCCTGGCGCCCCTTTTTCTGGAGGACGCCGAAGGGAAGGCAACCTATCGAATCCTGGGCGTGGCCGACGACGTCACGCATCATGCGACCTGGCTTGCCGCCCCCGGATGGGAAGACCGCATCGGAAAGGAAGTCGCCCGCTACCTTCTCGGCTGTGAATCAAGCTGGAAGCGACTACTCTTCGAGGCGGTCGACGATGAGGCAGAAGCTGTTTATGCAACAGTGCGCCACCTGGCCGACAATGGTTTGCTTCATCATCGAAGACAGATCAACAGCTGCTGGAGAATTGATCTTCCGTCGACCTGGGATGAGTATCTGCAGACGCTCTCCAAGTCGCTGCGCAAACGCTGCCGCAAATTGCAGCGCCAATTTTTCGACTCGGGTATAATGACCCTTCGACAGGCGGAGACCGAAGCCGAGTTGAATGAAGGGTTCGAGATTCTCCTGAAACTGCATTCCGCCAGATGGGGGAGCGCAGAAAAACCGCTCGGAGCTTTTGACGACGACAAGTTCCATCGATTCCACCAAAAGGTTGCCAGAACAATGCTGACCAGAAATCAACTTCGACTGGCCTGGTTGGAATACGGTGACAAGCCCGTCGCGATTGAATACCAGTTTTTTGACGACAATACCGTCTATGCCTACCAGGCGGGAGTCGACCTGTCGGTCAATGATGAATGCTCTCCCGGAAAGCTGACCATGATGGCGGCAATCCGGTTTGCCATCGAGCATGGCTGCAAATGGTTCGACCTGCTGCGCGGAAATGACCCCTACAAGGCAAACTGGCGGGCCGTCCCTCGGCCGTGTCACGATCTGAGGGTCTGGTCGCGCCGAAGCCCGGGGCGCATGGAGTGGTTCCTTTGGAATGGCTATACCATGGCCGTTCGGTATCTTAAACCTGTTCTTCCAGAAAAACTGGTCCATCGGACCCTGCTGCTTCTGCGTGGAATGAAGAAATCCTGAGCCCGTTTCGGGACGGCAGATAAAATAGGTTTGAAGATGACCGAACTCATTGTTGCAGAAGAACATAGCCAGCTCTATGATCTTTGGGTCGAGCGCGGAGATCGAAACCTTTCCGTATGTCACCTGGATTTTCATTGCGACATGCGCGGCCTTCTTATCGACCGTCGGCATGAAAGAGCGCGCTACGTCTGGCAGTGCGACCCTTTTATGAACCGCCTCGACTCGGGCAGCTTCCTGGCCCACGCGGTGATGCAGGGGATCGTGACCAGGCTGCGCTGGGTCCATGACGCATTCGGGGGGCGCGGGTACGACGACCTGTACTGCGTGAAATACGAGAGCGATCTCTCCGCCCTTCCGTTTCTTCTGGCGGGTTCGCGAAAATGGGTGCAGCTTGACTTCGCGGAACAGACTTTCGACGATTGGCGCGGACCTCAGCAGGAAGAGTATCTCAGTCTCGATTGGGATGGCCTGGCTTTTGCTGAGTACGATGAGGATCTGATCCGCAGGTTGACGATCGCTTTTCTCGAATACGACTTCCGGCCGCGGGCAATCTTCGTCTCCCGCTCAGCGGAGTATTGCCATCCCGATCGGGCGCTGTTTGAAGACTTTATCGCGGGGCTGGAAAAAAAATTCGGGACACGCTCCATCCGGCTTCGGCCTCAAGAGCACCCGCCCCTGAAGGCGTCGCGGTCATGGACCTTTTACCACGGATTCGAATATCGTTTGTTGCGCCTCATGCGGAAAATGGGTATTTACTGATCCGCGAAACAGGAAATGAGATGCGAGATTCCTGCCTCCTCAATCACGAAAACCTCAGTGTGACGAAATCATGAAGGAACGAGCCAACCCGTGCATTGGTTGCCCCGCGACCTGCTGCTCGCTGAAAGGGCGGTGTGGCCTGAGGCTTTCCAGGGATGAATTTAACAGGCATTTCAAGGATTTTGGGGACTTCCTCGAGGTGAGGGAAGAGTGCGGCACGATCGTCATCTCTTCGAAAGAGGGGCGGGTCTGCCCGCACCTCGGCGAGAACGGCTGCCGTATATACCCCGACCGGCCGGTCGACTGTCGACTCTGCCCGCACCAGATGCTCCCGGTCTTTGAGACAAAAGACAAAGTGAAAATCATGCTCTATCTCGATCCGGTGTGTGTCGAGAACCAAACCTTCGATTTTCCGGAAGAAGAGGCCAGGGCCTACGTCGAGGAGTTCGGCCGGAAAGTCTACGGCAACAAACAGATCATCGTGCAGGTCTTCCGGGACAGCTTCCTGCTCAAACTCAGGAACAAGTGCGAAGTGCTGTTCGTTAAACTTTTCCAGAAGCTGGGGTTTGATCTGTGATTCGACCGATGCTCATACCGCGCCTGCGAGGATTGAAAAACGCCATATTGCTTCTCTGTTCCGGAGAATGGCGGGAATTCCTGGTCCGGTTGCGAATCACGCTCGGCCAGATCGACCTGAAGGATGACCACACCGAGGCGATTTCGGAGCGGACACACTACTACGCCGATTCCGGTGGGCTGGCCTTCGACAGGATCATGTCGCACTTCGCCATCGGCAGCGAGGATGCCATCGTCGATTTCGGCTGCGGCAAGGGCGGGATCCTCATCTCCCTGGCCAAGTATCCGTTCGCGAAAATTGCCGGGGTGGAGATCTCTCCGGAACTTGTCGAAATCGCAAAAAAAAATATTCGCAAGCTCAAGATCGACAGGGTGGAGATCTCCTGCTGCGACGCAGCGGATTTCCAGGATCTCGACGATTTCAACTACTTTTATTTCTTCGATCCGTTCCCGTGTGTGGTCATGAAAGACGTAATACGGAATATTGAAAGATCGGTTGCCGCCGAACCCCGACCGGCGACCATCATTTATCTGAATCCCCACTGCCACGAACTCCTTGACTCGAGTGAGGTTTTTCGCAAAACAGGGGAGTTGGCACATTTCCAGCACGAGTGTTTCGTCTATTCGAACCGTGGCGATGCCCGGGACGAGGCCTTGGAAGCACAATAGAATATCGGATACCCGCTATGAAGCATGGTTCGAGAGTAACCGCTCTTTTCCTGAAGCTTTATTTTGCCCTGTCGGCGCTGTGTCTCGTCTTCCTGATCGGTGCCGGGGTGGTGCTGTTCAAGGTGTTCCCCTACACGTTTCTCAAGAGCGGGGCCGATGCGCTTGTCGACTGGAAGAACAACTGGCAGACCTACACGATCCGTCCGCAGGCACCCTTCCTGAGGAAGAACGAGTTCGGTGCCAGCGGAGTCCTGGTCCACGAAAAAGGGCGCGCCTACGATGGCGTAACTCTTTATGGCGGAGTGGAGGGCAAGCACCTGAGCCTCTACCTGATCGACATGGACGGCAACCCGCTTCATCACTGGGATGTCTCTTTCAAAAAAATCTGGCCGGAAGGGAGCAAGCACCTCAAGTCGCAGCCGGAAGATCTGCACCAGGCGCTCGTCGGCTACCATCTGCTCGAAAACGGTGACGTGATCCTTAACCTGTACAGGGTCGGCATGGTTCGCCTGGATCGTTGCGGCAATGTCGTCTGGAGGCTGCCCATCCGTGCGCACCACCTGTTCAGTTTCACTCCGCAAGGGACCCTCTGGGTTCCCTGCGAGGAGGCTGGTGATCGGCATTATGGAAGAAAAGAAAACGGCCTGGGGACGGTCAGCCTGACGATCACCGACCCGGAAGCGATCTGTGAAGTATCGTTGGCAGGCGAACTGCTGCGATCCGTGGACCCGGTCGAGGCCTTTTTCCACAGCAGCATGGGGCCCATGCTGATGCCATCGGGTATGGCGGAATACGAGAGCTACCATTTCACATCCAACGGCGATACTTTTACGCATATCAACGATGTTGAGGTTGTCACCGAAGCGTTTGCAAAGGATTTCCTGAGATTCAAGCCCGGGGATCTGTTGATGTCGTTATGCACGCAGAACATGCTGGCGGTCATGGATCCGGACACCGAGACGATCAAGTGGAGCATGAAGGGGCCGTTCTTTAATCAGCACGATCCGGATCTGCTGCCCAACGGAAAGATCTCGATTTTCGACAATCTCGGCGCCGCCATCGATCCGAACGCGGATGACGGCAGCCGCATTCTCGAAGTCGACCCGCTTACCGGCGCATCCCGGACCGTGGTCGGCAGCAGCAAGGCGAACTTCTTCCTCACGGAAACCGAGGGCAACAAGCAGCATCTGCCTAACGGCAACCTGCTGATCACCGAATCGGTGCGCGGGCGGATCTTCGAGGTCGATAAGAGCGGGGAAATCGTCTGGAGTTTTGTCACCCGTTGGGACGATGACGAAGTCGTCATTACTCACGAGGGGATTCGCTACCCGGCAAGTTACGCGGCCTTCATCGCAGAAGGCTGTCAATAATAGTTGAGACGACGATCATCGGGAGGCAATCAAAATGAGTTGTCGAGGTCATCAGCCGAAGAGTGTCAAGGCTGTTCTGTCATTGTGCCTGCGAACCGCTGGGCTGGCGCCGATTTGGTTGCTTGTGCTCGTGCCGACCGCCTCCGCCTACGTGGGGCCGGGAGCCGGCCTTTCGATGATCGGCTCCGCGATTGCCCTGATTGTGGTGGTCCTGGTCGCCATGGCCGGGCTGATCATCTGGCCTGTCCGGGCCCTGCAGAGGCGCAAAAGGAAGAAGTCGGAAGGCGCGGCGGAAGAATGAATTTTTTCATGGTGACCTTGCGGTCTTCTGCCTTGAACGGTTGTTGATGTCGAGATGATGCTGCTCTCCCTGATAGCTGTCCTTGCCGGTGCCGCCCTGGGATTTTTTTTCGGTTTCGCCTGGCGCAGAATCGTGTCTGCGGGCGGAAGCCGAAAGTTCTACAAACGCATCGGCACGGTCTTCCGGACCATGCTCTCCGACCCGGACGCCGATTTCGTCAGTCTGTACAAGACCCTGATCGGACAATCCTTTCGGCATATCGGCGTCCAATTTCTGGGACTGCTGGTCGCCTTGTCTCCGATCATTCTGCTATCGGTGACCCTGGGACCGACTTTCCATGCCTGGAACAATTCCCGAGCCGATTCACTTTCCGTCCATCCGCAAAGGGCGGCGGAATACCTGCTCGTCGACGGAATGCCCGCGCAGACGCTCAGGGACGGCAGGTCCCGCGTTGCCGCGCCGGCATCGGCTGGAAGTGTCCACCTGCGCCTGCCGGGCGGAGAGGTACCCCTTGCCGGGCCGCGCTCGAACCAGGCCGTCTGCGCCGACGGAAGCATCAGCGGCGTTGTGCTGTCGTCGCTGGGTTTCCATGTCGCCTATGTCGACCGCGGGACGTTCGGCGACGTTTCCGGGCCGGTGATCGTGCGGCCCTGGTCCGGCGACGTCAATCCCCTCTGGCCATATCTCGGCGACCTGGAGGCGATTCTTTTTGCAAGCATGGGCTTGTTCTCCGTCCCTGCGATGTTTCTGCTCAGGCGAAGAAAAGGCGACAGGAACGATGGCGCGGAAGACGCCCTGCCGAAAATTTCACTTATCGACGACCTCATGACCAGCCTGGCGTCCTCGGGCGCCGGTTTTTTTCGCTGGCTCGGGGATAAGGAGAGCGGCTGCTTCAGGGCCGAGTTGGCAAAGATTTCTATCGACCGGCCGATCTTCGTCAGCGGCCTGGCGCGCTCCGGGACGACGGTGGTGCTGGAGCTGCTCGCGTCCCTGCCGGCCGTCGCGACCCACCAGTACCGCGATTTCCCCTTTGTCATGACGCCCATGCTCTGGCATGGCTTCACCTCCAGGTTCAGCAGCGGGGACACGCCGCTGGAGCGTCCCCACAAAGACGGCATTGTCATCACACGACAGAGCCCGGAGGCTTTCGAGGAGCCGATCTGGCAGCATTTCTTTCCGCATGTCCATGACAGCCAAGCTAACCACACGATCGAGGGACAAAACGGTTCAGAGGAGTTTGGTCGATTTTTTTCAGGGCACATCCGCAAGATCCTGCTGTTGAGAAAGGGTCGCCGCTACCTCTCCAAGGGCAACTACAACCTGACGAGAATCCGCTACCTCGCCGGACTCTTCCCCGATGCCTGTTTCGTCGTGCCCGTAAGGCATCCGCTGGAACACGTCTGGTCACTGGTTCGACAAAACGAACTGTTCCGGAAGTATGCCGAAGCGGACGAGCGCATTGCGGGTTACCTGGCTGCCGCGGGACATTACGAGTTCGGCCCGCAAAGGGTGCCGATAAACGTTCGGTCCGGGACCGGCCAAAGGGTTCTGGAGGCCTGGAACTCAGGACGGGACCATGTCGGATACGCGATCATGTGGGCGGAGGTCTATCGATATATCAGTGAATTGACCGAGCGCAAGGACCCCGTTGCCGAACGCTTGCTGGTACTGCGCTATGAAGATCTCTGCGCCCAGCCTGCCGAAGCGCTGAAGAGCGTGGTTGACTTTTGCGGACTCGATGGACGTGAAGGGGTATCGGAGGCCGCCGGCCGAGTCAGACAAGGGAGGACCTGGTCGACAAGCATGACGGAGGATGTCCGTCTTGAAATATGGCATGAGGTGAGCGATGTCGCCGAGCGCTTCGGTTATCGGCTGGAAGACAGTCCGGCAAACACCTGAACGTCGACAGCCGATCGCGTGCCACTGACCCGGGCCATGCAGAAGGGATGTCTTTAACTGATGTTCCGGGGAGAGGATTGAAGGCAGGAAAGTCAATGGATATCCGGAATAGTCACGAATCGCCGCTGATCGGAGTTGCCCGAGCCTTCTACAGGTCGGGCAGGGCGGCGTATCGACAATTTCGTGCAGTGAAAAACCGCTGTTTGAATCTCGTCGACCGGCCGCTGATTATTCTGATCTATCACCGGGTGACGGATCTGCCGTCCGATCCCGAAATGATCGCCGTCACGCCCGAGAACTTCCGGCGTCACATGCAATATCTGAAAACGAATTTTCAGGTATTGCGGTTCGAAGAAGAATGGGGCTCCCTCAAGGAGCCGTCTGTCGTCGTCACCTTCGATGACGGCTATGCCGACAACGCCCTCGAAGCCTTGCCCATCCTCGAAGAGGTCGGAGTCCCGGCCACCTTTTTCGTCAGCAGCGGAGTCGTCGTCGGCGGCAGGGATTTCTGGTGGCACCGGCTCGAAGCGCTTCTGCTCAAAGAGGGTGAGTTCCCCGAGTGTTTCAGGTTGGAAAACGACCTCTTTGGCCAAGTCTGGGCGACGGCCAACTTTGATCAGAGAAAACAGACCTACGCTGCGCTCTGCCTGTTAATGCGCAAGCTCGATGTGGAGCGCCGTGAAAACTGGTTTGAGCAGATCGAGAACTGGGCCGGTTGCGGCTATCCGACTGAAACGAGACACCGTGCCATGACACGGCATGAACTGAAGACACTTGCCGCGAGCCCCTGGGCGACGATCGGCGCCCATACGGTGACCCATTCGGCGCTGTCGGCGCTGAGCGAGGCCCGGCAGCGGCAGGAGATATTCACCTCCAAGCAGGATCTGGAAACGATCATCGGCCGGGGAATCACAACTTTTTCCTACCCCTTCGGAAGGAAGTGCGAATACGATCGCACCTCGATGCATCTCTGCCGAGAGGCCGGTTTCGATAAAGTGGCGGCAAACTTCCCCGGCCAGGTGCACCGCTGGAGCGACCCCCTGCAGCTGCCGAGGCACCTGGTACGCAACTGGGATCTGGAGACCTTTGCCGCGGAGCTGAAGGGGTTCTGGACGAGATGAAGGTCCTGATGCTCAACACGTTCGATGCCACGGGCGGCGCGGCGCGGACCGCAAGCCGCCTGTTGAGTGGGGTAAGGAGCAGGGGCGTCCATGCGGATATGCTTGTGCAGTTTAAGTCCGGCCATTCGGATGACATCCTCTGCAGTCCCAACCCATTGCGAAAGCTGGCCCGCCGGCTGAAAGTCTTTGTTGGTACGCTGCCGGTGCGTCTCTACCCTAAAAACCCGGAAAACAACTTTTCGCCCGCGTTGCTGCCGGAACGCGTTCCGGGGGAGATTGCCGACATAGATCCCGACATCATTCATCTGCACTGGATCTGCGCGGGGTTCCTGCGGGTGGAAACCCTTCGAACGTTCAATCGGCCGATTATCTGGACCCTGCACGATTCCTGGGCGTTTACCGGCGGCTGCCATGTTCCTTTCGATTGCACTCGTTACCGTGAGAACTGCGGAGTCTGCCCTGTCCTCGGCTCGGCCTCCGAAAAGGACCTGTCCCGCTGGACCTGGAACCGGAAGGCAAAAGCCTGGCGCGACCTCGACCTGACCGTGGTGACGCCGAGCCGCTGGCTTGCCGATTGCGCCCGCTCAAGCTCCCTGTTTCGCGATGTTAGGGTGGAAGTAATTCCCAACGGCCTGGAAACCGAAACCTTCCAGCCCCTGGACAAGGTTTCATCACGAAATTCGCTGGGATTGCCGCAGGGTGAAAAAATCATCCTGTTCGGCGCCGTGCGGGGCATGTCCGACCCGAACAAGGGGTTTCACCTGCTGACCGGGGCATTGAAGGAGGTCGCCAGGGAATCGAACGGTTCGCTCGCGGTCGTGTTCGGCTCGTCCGCTCCTGCCGGGATGCCGGACCTGGGGATGCCGGTCAGGTTTCTGGGCCGGATTGACGACGACCATTCGCTGGCTCGAATTTATTCGGCGGCGGACGTGTTCGTCGCTCCGTCAATGCAGGAAAATCTGCCAAATACCGTGATGGAGGCCATGGCCTGCGGCACGCCCTGTGTCGCCTTCCGACAAGGGGGCGTCCCGGACCTTGTCGACCATGAGGTTTCCGGATACCTGGCCCAACCTTTCGATACCGGGGACCTTGCCCGGGGCATCGAGTGGGTGCTTGGAGACGACGACCGACGTGCCAGGCTGTCCGTTGAGGCCCGGCGGAAGATAACGGCCGAGTTTAGCCTTGCCGAGGTTTCGGAACGATATGTTAACATATACCGCGAGTTGTTGGGGAAAAGCTGATGTCGTCGCTACTGCCTGGAGAAGAACAGACCGTCGAGCACGTGCCGGATCCGAAGGAATTCCGGCCCCTGAAGGCTTGAAGCTTGAGGCTTGAAGCTGCATTAAAGGATAAGGAATGAAAATACCTCTCACCCACCTCCGCCAACTGGAAGCCGAGAGCATCCACATCATCCGCGAGGTCGCGGCCGAGTTCGAGAACCCGGTGATGCTCTACTCCATCGGCAAGGACTCCTCTGTCATGCTCCATCTGGCGCGGAAGGCCTTCCATCCCGGGAAGATCCCCTTCCCCCTGCTGCACGTGGACACCACCTGGAAGTTCCGCGAGATGATCGAGTTTCGCGACAGGATGGCCCGCGAGTACGGCTTCGAGTTGCTGGTCCATACCAACGAGGAGGGGGCGCGGCAGGGGATCAACCCCTTTACCCACGGCAGCGCCCTCTACACAGACGTGATGAAGACCGAGGGGCTCAAGCAGGCCCTCGACAAGTACGGGTTCGACGCAGCATTCGGCGGTGCCCGCCGCGATGAGGAGAAGTCCCGGGCCAAGGAGCGGATCTTCTCCTTCCGCACCGCCGCCCACCGGTGGGACCCCAAGAGCCAGCGCCCCGAGCTGTGGACCCTCTACAACGCCCGGGTCAAACCCGGCGAGTCGATCCGAGCTTTCCCTCTCTCCAACTGGACCGAACTCGACATCTGGCAGTACATCACCCTGGAGGAGATCCCCATCGTCCCCCTCTACTACTCCGCGGTGCGCCCGGTGGTCGAGCGCGACGGAATGCTCCTCCTGGTCGATGACGACCGCCTCGAGCTCCTGCCTGGTGAAGAGGTGCAGATGAAGTCGGTACGCTTCCGCACCCTCGGCTGCTACCCCCTTACCGGCGCCGTCGAATCGACCGCCGCCACCCTCCCGGAGATCATCCAGGAGATGCTGTTGACGAAGACCAGCGAGCGACAGGGGCGGCTGATCGATCACGACCAGGCGGGTTCGATGGAGAAGAAGAAGCAGGAGGGGTACTTTTGAGCTGTAAGCTGTAAGCTGTAAGCGAAAACAGGAGGGGAGATGAACTTTGAGAATCTGGAGGTTTGGAAGCGGAGCTGTAAACTCTCCGCTGATGTATATACGACACTGAAAGAGTTGAAGGACTTTGGCTTCAAAGACCAGATTACACGGTCATCTCTGTCGGTGCCCAGCAATGTTGCCGAAGGAATGGTCAAGCCAACCGACAAGGACAAAATTCGATTCCTTCACATCGCTAACGGCTCCTGCGCCGAGTTGCGAACACAAATCTACATCGGTATGAGGATTGCCTACATAGTTGAGGAAACCGGCCGGACCTGGATCAAAGAAACCAAGGAAATCAGCGCCATGATCACCGGGTTGATCGAAAAGATAAGAAGTTAAACGAATGCTAAGCTGTAAGCTGGGAGCCAGAATTATAACTTTTTTGTTTTTAACTTAAAGCTTAAAGCTTAAAGCTTAAAGCTGACGAAAACGGAGTTTTCGAAATGTCCCATCAATCCGATCTAATCGCCGAAGATATCCACCATTATCTGAAGCAGCAGGAAGAAAAATCGATGCTGCGCTTCATCACCTGCGGCAGCGTGGACGACGGCAAGAGCACGCTGATCGGGCGGCTGCTGTGGGATTCGAAGATGATCTTCGAGGACCAGTTGGCGGCGCTGGAGGCGGACAGCAAAAGGGTCGGCACCCAGGGGGGAAAGATCGACTACGCCCTGCTCCTCGACGGGCTGCAGGCGGAGCGGGAGCAGGGAATCACCATCGATGTCGCCTACCGCTTCTTCTCCACCGACCGGCGCAAGTTCATCGTCGCCGACACCCCCGGTCACGAGCAGTACACTCGCAACATGGTCACCGGCGCCTCCACGGCGAGCGTCGCCGTGATCCTGGTCGACGCCCGCAAGGGGATCCTCACCCAGACCCGCCGGCACAGCTACCTCGTTTCGCTGGTGGGGATCCGCAAGGTGGTGGTGGCGGTGAACAAGATGGACCTGGTCGGGTACGACGCCGAGCGGTTCGAGGCCATCCGACGGGAGTACGAGATCTTCGCCGTCCGCCTCGGCTTCGACGAGATCACGGCCATCCCCATCTCCGCCCTCAACGGCGACAACGTCATCAATGCAAGCTGTAAGCTGGAAGCTGTAAGCGGTAAGTCAAAAGAAAATCTTACAGCTTACAGCTTACCGCTTACAGCTGAAAAAAACATGCCCTGGTACAACGGGCCGACCCTCATGGAGTACCTGGAGACGGTCGAGGTCGCCGAGGAGATGCGGGAGAAGCCCTTCCGCATGCCGGTGCAGTGGGTCAACCGCCCCGACCTCGACTTCCGGGGGTTCTCCGGGACCATCGCCTCGGGGATCGTTCGCCCCGGCGACCCGGTGGTGGTGCCATCCTCCGGGCAGAAGAGTGCCGTCGCCCGGATCGTCACCATGGACGGGGACCTGGAGGAGGCGGTCGCCGGTCAGGCAGTCACCCTGACTCTTGCCGACGAGATCGACGTCAGCCGCGGCGACGTCCTCGCCGACCCGGAAAACCGCCCCACCCACGCCGACCAGTTCGAGGCGAAGGTGGTCTGGATGCACGAGGAGCCGCTCCTCCCCGGCCGCGGCTACCTCCTCAAGATCGGAAGCGCCGTCGTCCAGGCACAGATCACCGCGCTGAAGCAGAAGGTCAACGTCAACACCCTGCAGAACGAGCCGGGGAAGACCCTCTCGCTCAACGAGGTGGGGATCTGCAATCTCAGCCTCGGAAAGGCCGTCTCCTTCGACCCCTACCGGGAGAATCGGGCCACCGGCGCCTTCATCCTCATCGACCGCTTTACCAACGCCACCGTCGGTGCCGGGATGATCGACTTCGCCCTGCGCCGCGCCTCCAACATCCACTGGCAGGCCCTCGACATCCACAAGGGGAGCCGGGCGGCGCATAAGGGGCAGAAGTCGGCGGTGCTCTGGTTCACGGGCCTCTCCGGTGCCGGCAAGTCGACCATCGCCAACCTGGTGGAGAAGAAGCTTCACTCCCTGGGGAAGCACACCTACACCCTGGACGGCGACAACGTCCGCCACGGCCTCAACCGCGACCTCGGCTTCACCGATGTCGACCGGGTGGAGAACATCCGCCGGGTGGCCGAGGTGGCGAAGCTCTTCGCCGATGCGGGCCTCATCGTCCTGGTCTCCTTCATCTCCCCCTTCCGGAGCGAGCGTCTGCTGGCCCGGGACCTCCTCGATGAAGGGGAGTTCTACGAGGTCTACGTCGACACCCCCCTGGAGATCTGCGAGCGGCGCGACCCCAAGGGGCTGTACAAGAAGGCGAGGGCGGGGGAACTGAAGAACTTCACCGGCATCGACTCGGCCTACGAGATCCCCGAAAGCCCCGAGATCGTCGTCGCCGCGGACCGCCTCCCCGCAGAGGATCTGGCGGAGCAGATCGTGAAGGAGCTGCTGGGGGAGGAGTACAGGGGAGAGACGCCGGACGGGTCGCTCTAGGGGGGAGAAGTTTCTGATGAACCCACTGGTCAGCATCATCGTCCCGTCCTACCAGCAGGCCCGTTTCCTGCGAGTCGCCATAGACAGCATCCTGGCTCAGAATTACGAACCGATGGAGATCCTGGTCCTGGACGGCGGGAGCACCGACGGCTCCAGGGAAATCCTGGAGAGCTACGGCGACAGGATCTGGTTCCGCAGCGCTCCCGACGGCGGGCAGTGCGACGCGATCAACGAAGGCTTCCGCAGGAGCCGCGGCGAGATCGTCGCCTGGCTGAATTCCGATGACTTCTATTACCCCGGCGCCGTGGCCCGCGCTGTCGAGGCCCTGTCGAAACACCCCGAGAGCGCCCTGGTCTACGGAGAGGGCAACCTGGTGACGGAAGCGGGGGAGGTGATGTGGCGCTTCCCCGAGACGGTGCCGTTCGACCTCTGGCGGCTGGCGAACCACTCCGATTACATTCTGCAGCCGACGGTCTTTTTCCGCCGCGAAGCCCTGTTCGCATGCGGTCTGCTCGACGAAGGGCTGAACTGGGGGCTTGACTGGGAGCTGTGGATTCGCATGGGAAAACGCTTTCCCTTCAGCTATATCGACCATGTCCAGGCGGCAGGCCGCATCTACGGCGACACCAAGACGGCGACCGGCGGTTTTCTTCGGATGCGGGAGATCTACCGGATTCTCCACCGGCATGGCGTGAAGGGCCTGTCGCCGGCGGCGATCTCCCACAGCATCATCACCGTCGTACGAAAGCTCTGCAACAACGCGGAGCTGATCACGCCCGAGGTCATGACGTCCAGCGTCCCCGGCGGACTCGGCAGGGTGGCGTCTCCGCTGATTGAGCGAACCGAGCGCGCTCTGCGGAGATGGCTGCAGAACGTGCAGGGCGTCTGGCAGGACGGGCTGGTCGGAAAACGCGGCAAATTATGGCTGCCGTCCGACGGACGGGCCGGCTTCCTCGAGATACGCGGCAGGAATCTCGACCTCGATGGCCAGCAGGTGCGGCTGCGGGTCGCCGGCCGGTCTGCCTCGACGGAGACCCTTGGCAGAGGAGAATCCTTCAGCATCAAGCTTCCCGTTCCCGCGGGAAGCATTCCGGTGCGGGCAGAGCTGGCCTGCGCGAAGACCGTCGAGGTGATCCCCCTCGATCCGCGCTTAGGGTCGCGAAGGGCGGGATGTCTCCTGGAAGACCATCGCCTGGTATCGCCATGAGCAAACCGCCCCTGGTTTCCGTCGTCCTCCCCAGCTTCCAGCAGGCCCCCTTCCTTGAAGAAGCCGTGCGTTCGGTGCTCGACCAGGAATTCGCAGAGGTTGAACTGCTGGTCATGGATCCCGGTTCCACCGACGGTTCAAGGCCATTGCTCATGGCTTTGAAGGAGGAATACGGAGAGCGGCTGGTCCTGCACTTTGAACCCGACAAGGGGCAATCCGACGCCATCAACCGGGGGTTCGGGAAGGCCCGTGGCCGGATCCTCAGCTGGCTTAATTCCGACGATCGGTTGAGGCCGGGAACCCTGGAGAGAGTCCTGCCCTGGCTCGATTCACCCCGGCCCCGATGGCTCTACGGACGCGCCGGGATGATCGACGAGCGCGGAGAGCCCCATGCCAGCTTCATCGTCCGCTACAAGAACTGGCGCGGCCGCACCTTCTCCCGGCAGAAACTCCTGACCGAGAACTTTATTCCGCAGATGTCGGTATTCTGGAATCGGGCCATGTGGGAGGAGGCCGGCGGGCTGGATATGGAAAAACATCTCGATATGGATTATGATCTGTGGCTGCGTTTCGCGCGGGTGGCCGACCCGCTCGTGCTGCATGAAGAATTGGCAGATTTCCGGGTCCACCGTGATGCGAAGGGCAGCCGATTGAGCGCGGCACAACTTGCCGGCGCTCTGGCGACGGCCCGCGCCCACGCGGCTGATTTGGGTTTCAGGGGCAAACTGGTCCTGTTTATGCATAGACTATTCAGCTTGCGCACGCGGCTGCTCTACCGGTTGATGAAGCCAAGATGAAAAGGGGAGGCGGATCGCGATTAAGCAAATCTCCATCATGATCCCGGCCCGCACCTGTTCTACTGGAAAGAATCCGATGCACAAGATCCTCATAATCATACCGGCTTTCAACGAAAGCACCCGAATCGGCGAGGTAGTGCGCCGGGTCCTGGAGTTGGCGATGGACTGCGATGTTCTGGTCGTCAACGACGGTTCCGGAGACGAAACGGCGGCGGCGGCCCGTGACGCCGGCGCGATGGTTGTTTCACACCCATTCAACCTCGGTTACGGTGTCGCGATCCAGACCGGCTATAAATATGCCCTGTCCAAGGGGTACGATTTCGCTGTGCAGATGGACGGGGACGGTCAGCATGATCCGGCCTATATTCTGCGCCTCCTTGCCCCGGTGGTAGCCGGAGACACGGATTTCGCCCTCGGCTCGCGCTTCCTCGGCGCGAAGAGTTATGAGCCCTCTCCGGCGCGGCGACTCGGCATGGTGTTTTTCCGTTGGCTCATCTCGGTGCTCATCAACAAACGAATTACTGACTCGACCTCCGGATATCAGGCATTCAACAGCAAGGTCATCCGTTTTTTCACCACCGAGGTGTTTCCCTGTGATTATCCCGATGCCGATATGCTTCTGACCCTGCACCGGGCAAATTTCCGCATCATGGAGGTCCCTGTCGGGATGAGCGCCAACGTCTCGGGAAAATCGATGCATGCCGGTTGGAAGCCGCTCTACTATATCTTCAAGATGTTGCTCTCGATTTTTGTGACCTTGCTGAGGGAAAAAGAGACTGCGAACTGATTGGAGACGATCATGCCCGTACAACAACAGATTTTTGCTTTGTTTGTTTCCCTTGCAGTGTTTGTCGTCATTGTCGATATGGTGAGAAAACGGCGGTTACGCGAGGAGTATTCGGTCCTTTGGCTGTTCACCAGCGTGATCATGTTCGTTCTGGTGTTTCGCTACGAATGGTTGGTCTCACTTACCAACCTCATCGGTGCCGGGCTGCCGACCACGACCCTGTTCCTGTGCTCGATCATTTTTCTTATGCTTCTTTCTGTTCAGTTCTGTATGAAGATCTCCCGGTTGACGGATCAGGTGAAGAATCTCAGCCAGGATAATGCGCTCATGAAAATGGAGATTGAAAACCTGACACTGAATGCCCTGGGGGGACCGGGAGCGGGTTGCGATGCGGGCACCGGAGATGAAGCGTTAAACACTTTTCGGGATGACATGGAGAACCGCTGAATATCAGTTCGCCTGATGCCGGTTTGAGTTGGTTGGTATGGAAGATTTGTTTGAAAGGAAAAGCAGCAGGGGGGTTGCGTTACAGCGTTCCTTGTCCCCGACATGGGTCAAGGTCTGGATCGCTGTGGCGGTTGTCGCGCTGCTGATCTATTTCAACCGGGTGGATGCGTCGGTCCTGGCCGAGCTGGTCCACACCTGGCCATGGCTTGTCGCGGCATTCCTGCTGATGATGCCGACCTTCATGGTGGTCTCGCTTCGCTTCAGGGTGATACTCGAGAGCCAGGAAATAGCCATCTCCTCGATGCAGGCGGTCCGCTGGACCATGATCGGATCTTTTTTCGATCTCGTCATGCCGAGCTCAAGCGGGGGAGACCTGGTCAAGGCCGGCTATGTCGCCAGGCATGTCGGGGTGGGGCGCAGGACGCAGGCCGTGATGGCCGTTGCCTTTGATCGTGTCCTCGGGCTGATCGGTCTGTTCCTGCTGGTCTGCATCGTCAGTGGGATGGGATGGGATCTGCTGCGCGATCTGCCTGCCCGCAACATGGTGGTGGGAGTGGCCGGGCTGGCCAGCCTCGGCGCCCTGCTCTTCCTGCGCGTGGCGGGGGCGAGGAGCCTCTACAGGGTCGTCGATCGCTCTTTGTCGAAACACGCATGGGGGCAACGCGCCACCCAGCTCGTCGCGTGCTTCACCGTTCTGCGCGAACATCCGCGCCACCTCTTTGCAGCCCTGGCATTGTCCGTCCTCAACCATGTCTTCTGGTGTGCTTCGCTGCTCTGCCTGATCCGGGTGGTCGGCGGGAAAGTCGAGGCGATGAAAGGGTTCGTTGTCTTCCCGCTGGCGATCTTCAGCAACGTCTTCGGTGTTGCCGGCGGCTTTGGCGGCGGGACGGTGGGTTTCGACCTGGTCATCACGCAACTGCTGGCCATGGAGAATGGCGCGCTGATCGGCTTGTTGTTCCAATCGCTCTCCGCCCTGGCCAGACTTGTCGGCGGCCTCCCTTTCTACCTGCTCGCTCCTCGCGTCGAGAAGCGCCCGGGATAAGGTGATGAGAGGGGGACAAGAGTGGTTTGCGCATGCAAAGCCGCATCAGATGCATCTTCCTTGACCGCATCGTACGCCATTTTTAACGCTATAAGTCCGTTTTAATTCAACTGCAAGAAGCAGGTTTATGAAAGATTCAACTCGAAAAGGGTTGGCCGGGAGACTGAAATCCCTTGCCGAAAGTGCCTGGTTTGCCTATCTGAGCATCGCCTTGCTGCAGGTCAAGGTCATGCTCTGGATATGGGAATACCGTGATCTTGTCCCCGGCGATATTCCTTCTTATTATATGAACGCCTTTCGCTGGCTGGACGAGGGGCAAAGCAATATTATCCTGTCACCGGCTTACACCCTCTTCTTGGCCGCCCTGCACCGTGTCATCGAGGACCCCTTCCGGGTCCTGATTTTCGCGCAGATCGCGATAGCCACCAGCGCCTCTCTGTTGACCCTGGCGTTGATGAGACGTTTGCTGGCTAATCACATCGCCTGGCTTGTTGCTGCCTGGTGGGCCGTCCTGTCGATCAATTTCGACACGATTTACAGCGTGCACCTGTTTTCCGCCCTCTTTCCCCTGGCCATCTTTCTCATCGCGGCAAGGATCGATAGTATTTACGGGCGCGGGATCGTACTGGCAGGGCTGCTGCTGTCCGCGGCCCTGGTACGGCTCGAATACGGAGCGCTTTTCGTGCTTTGGCTGTTGCTGTTTGCTTCCTATGAATTTTATGCCTACCTGAAGAAACAGAGCCGCCACTCCCCCGGGACATTGCTCGTCGCGTATGGAGCGCCCCTGCTGCTGGTCTTCCTTGTCCTCGGCTTCATCTATACGAAATCAATATACAGGTACGACGAAATAGTAAAGCACCTCGAATTCAAACAGACCCTCAACGTCGGCCAGGTCTATGCGTTCAACAGGAGGCAGCAGGGGGACCCCTGGCAGGGGAATTACTGGACCGAGTACCAAAGCCTGATGGAACGTGATTTCGGGCAACCCGAGATGACGTTTTCGCAGGCGATGCGCCTGAATCCCCGGGCCATGCTGGGACACTTCTGGTGGAACATCAAGCTCATCCCGAGCGGGACGCAGCTGGCCCTCTTCAGCCACTACGCCGGAGGGCCCAATCCCGATTATATCCGTGCCAGGCAGTCGCCGCTGGTCTGGGCTCCATTCCTGGCGGTCCTCGGGCTCTGTCTGTTCGCTGCGGCGAGCGTCCTGATAAAACGCCGGTCGACGGGGAATGCATTCCCCTGGCTCCTGATGTTGAGCGCAGCCTTGTTGGTCGTGGGACTCATGATAACGCAGCGACCTCGGCCCTCTTACATGTTCCCGTACACCACGTTCCTGATGGCCCTGACCGGACTTGGCCTCCAACGACTGCTCCAGTCAATGCGGACGGATCTTCTCGCGTCATACTGGCCGCTGGCCGGGATCCCTATCATACTCTTTGTTCCATTCTACTATGACGAGGAATATACCAATCACTACGGCTATAAGGGACAACCCCTGCTCGAGAGCTATGAGCGTTTTGCTCCGCTGATCGACAGGACCGATTTTGACTCTCCGGCCGTCCTCCTGACTCCCGAGGGCGACTATGAAATCCTCTGCGATTATTTCGGCGTAACCTGCTTTGAGATGGAGATGGAAAGCAGGGATGCGGTGGAAAGGATGCCGGAGCTTATCGCGGACTATATGGACGGGCAGCAGGTGAAAAATGTCTATGTCCTTTATCTTGACGAAATGATCTCGACCTTTACCCCCACGACCGGTCAAGAAACAGGCGATTCAATGGGGTATGTGGAGCTGAACTGTTTTTCCCGTCTCAACGACGTCATTACCTGCAGCGACGGAACGATCGATCTGAACCGCGGAGTCATGAACGATGGGTCAGTCGATATCCCGTTGCGTGCAGCCCTTTTTGTCAACGACGGTTACGTAGTAGCGAGAAAGGATTTCGCCGTCGAACACGGCTATTATCTGCAAATCGTGATGAAGCAGAACAAGGTCAACATGATCCTGGTGGCGGATGAGCCGCTGTTTCGTTCCAATTTCAACCAGCAGTACCTGCTCGGCAATTATGACCGGCACACTTTTTCGGAAACGTATAACGAATCCCCGGTGGTCAGAATCCTGCAGGTTAAATGAGAGCATGCCGGTGGTTCCGGTCGATAAAAAGCTTCAGACAAACTCAGGAGTGCCAGATGATCATTCCCATGGCAAAGCCCTCTATGGGCCAGCAGGAGTTGAAACTCGTCGAAGAGGTGTTTGCCAGCGGCTGGCTGGGGGAGGGCCATTGGACCGGGGAGTTTGAGAAGGAGATTGCCCGCTATACCGGCGCCGAACACGTGGTTGCCGTCAATACCGGGACTTCAGCCCTCCACCTGGCTCTGCATGCCCTGGGGATCGGTCCGGGCGATGAAGTTATCCTGCCCTCGATGACGTTTGTCAGCGATCCCCAGGCTGTCATCATGTGCGGAGCCAAGCCGGTCTTCTGTGATATCGACGCGAAGACACTCAATATCGATCCGAACAAGATAGAGGCGTTGCTGACACGACAGACGAAAGCCGTCATGCCTACGGATTTTGCAGGCCTGCCCAGTGATGTGCGTTCAATCCGCGGGATCGTCGGCGAGAATATCAGGATTATCAGAGATGCCAGCCATTCCTTCGGTTCAAAAGTCAACGGTAAAGTCGTCGGCATTCATGATGGAGAAGATGCAACCTGCTTCAGTTTCGACCCGATAAAGAGCCTGACCTGCGGTGAGGGTGGTGCGGTTCTGCTCCGCGACGCCGCTCTGGCTGAAGGCATGAGTTCGCAGAAAATGCTCGGCATTGTAAGGAGTTCCTGGCTCGGTTTTTCGCAAAAAAAGGTAGAAGACCGGCGCGTGGTGCAGGAGGGCTTCCGCTACCACATGAGTAATATCAATGCCGCGATCGGCCTAGCGCAACTGAAGAAGTTCAAAACGTTCATCCGGAACCGCCAAAAACTGGCCAGACGTTATGACGAGCTTCTCGCCGGCAACCTTCATGTCGGGATATTTGAGCGTGACTACGACTCGATCGTGCCTTTCATGTATGTCGTCAGGGTCGCAGCCGAGGCACAGGAGGGGCTGATCAATCACCTGGTGAAGAATGGCATTCACGCCGGCCTGCGTTATTTCCCCTGTCATCTGCAGCCGTTTTTCGAACACGCCGGAACCGAGCTGCCGGTCACCGAACAACTGGCCCGGGAAATGCTGAGCATCCCCTTGTTCAGCAGCTTGCACTTGTCGGGAGTAAAGAGTATCGTGGCTGAGATCAACAGCTATTTTCGCTGACCGGAGCGGCTTCCGCGGCGGCTGCTCCACAGAAAATCCGGAGAGAACCTATGTACAAAGGGAAAAAGATCGGCGCCATCATCATCGCCTATAACGCCGAACATACGCTCGAGGAAACCGTCGGTCTCGTGCCGCGCGACGTCGTCGACTACTTGGCGATCTGCGATGACGGAAGCACGGACCGTACCCGTGAAATAGGTCTCTCCCTCGGGGTCGATACATTCTCGCACGAAAGAAACCGCGGCGCCGGGGCGAATACGATCCGGGGCTTCGACGTCATGCTGCAGAGAGGCGATATCGATATCGCCGTGCTGCTGCATGGCGACAATCAATATGATCCGGCGCGGCTCCCCGACGTGGTCGACCCTGTTGCCGAAGGTCGCTGCGACATGGTCCTCGGCGGCCGCGTCAACTGGAGCCAGGGCAAGATGCCGGTCTACAAGCAGGCCGGAAACGTATTCCTGACCTGGGTCCAGAACCGCATCTTCGGCCGGGATCTTTTTGACTACGCGACCGGCTACAAAGCGGTATCGAGGGAAGTTCTGAGAACCATCAACTACCGGGAGAACAAGGAAAACTTCGAGTTCGACCCCCAGTTTAACGCCCAGGTGCTGTGGCACGGCTTCCGGGTCGAAAATGTCAAGGTGCCGACCAAGTATTTCGACGAAGCCAGCTCGGTCTCCTTTTCCAAGTCGGTCCAGTACGGTTTCCAGACCCTCAAGGCGGCGTTCGCTTATGGCCTCTATAAACGGGGCCTGCGGATGGACTATGTGAACAGCCTCTTTAAAAAAGTGGATAATCCCTGTTTTCATGAAGTCTCAGTGGCTGACAAGGGACCTTACCTGGGCTTTCCGGAGCCCCAAGAGCAAAGACTGCCTTGAAGTATCGGCAACCTTGCCCGGTTGTTCTCCATGACACGTTTTTTCCTCCGCCATGGTCGACAACCTCCTGCAGGCCTGGAAAATGAACAAGCTTCAGACATATTTTCAGAACCGGCGCTCGTTTCTTGTGGTTCTCATCTGCGTCCTGGCGGTATACGGCCTTTCTTTTTACCAGAGGCATTCGGGCTATGCATACTGGATTGCCAACAGCCAGGAGTACGTTGTTGACGACGTCTTCGCGATGTCGACCCTGGACGCCTACTATTGGTTGGAGATGGCCAAAGAGCTGGACAAAGGCACTCTGGGCAAGGGTCAGCCGGATCCCACCAAGAGCTATCCCGACCTGGCGCCGTTTGCCATAAAAGACAAGCCCGGCCTGCTGGCGGAATTCATCAGCCTCGCCAAGAACCTGACCAGCGGAAACTACTACCGGTCGGGACTGATGCTCATCCCGATTCTGGCCGGGCTCTTCGTTTTCCCCCTGTTCTATTATTTCAACAAGCTCGGCTTCGGCGCCTCGGCCGTATTGGGAGGGCTGGTCGGATCGTTCAGCCACGCCTATTACGACCGGACCATGATGGGGCGGGTCGACACCGATCTGCTCAACACCTTTTTCCCGATCGCCACGGCGTGCTTCATCCTCTCCATGAATAAAGACAAAAGCCGGTTCGCCAACCTCGGCCTTGCCCTCGGCGCCGGTCTGACCATGTACCTGTTCAACTGGTGGTACCAGCAGCCGATGTTCATTCTCCTGTTCCTGTTCTTCATGGCGGTCCATCTCGTGGTCGGTAGGGTCGTCGACTGGAAATATCTGGTGCCGATTCTCCTGATCTTCCCCCTGGCTTCCGGGCCGGGGTATGCGCTGCAGATATTCGATTCGCTGCGCACCTTCCTGTGGACCTATATTTCCCCGCCGGCCACGGGACAGATCGTCTGGCCGAATGTCATGAACACCATCGCCGAAGCGAGGAGCCGCGGCATCACCATCAATCTCGAGATGCTGCACGGCTTTCTGCCGATGGTCGCGGCGGGCTTTGCCGGGCTGGTCTACCTCTACGTGAGGCGCTTCCGACAGATGATCCCGATCACCCCGCTGGTGGTCCTGGGAGCCTGGTCGATGGTGGGGCCGACCCGGTTTGCCATGTACATGGCGCCGCTGATCGGCGTCGGAGCCGGGGTGCTGATCGAAGTGCTGGTGAAATACGCCGGCGGGAGAATCCGCCTTCTCAAGCCTGCCGTGCCGCTTGTCGGCATCGCCCTGATGTTCACGCTTTTTTTCTCCACCAGCGCCTACACCGGGTACTCGTTCAATGTCGCGCCGATTCTCAAGGCGTCGACGACCAGGGCTTTGCTGGATATCGAAAGAATCGTGCCGCGCCATTCGGCGATGTTCACGCCCTTCTGGGAGTTCGGTTATCCCCTGATGAATATCGGGGAATTCGCCACCTACCATGACGGCGGCACGCAGGGGGGGATTCGCACCACCCTGGCCGCCAAGGCGATGACCTCGACGGACCAGAAGGAGATGGTCTCGCTGCTTGCTTACCTGGAGGAGAACGGCTTCGTTCCCCTGACGCAGTCGATCTGGCAGGATAAGCTGTCAGCCGATAAGATGCTGGAGCTGGTTTTTGACTATCCGGGAGACTTCCGGGGTGAAAACGTACATATCCTCTATCTCGAGGACATGATCTGGAAATTCCCGTCCATCTCGGTCCTGGGAACATGGGATTTCGACAGGCAGCAGAGCAGCCCGATGGACTATGTCCAGTTGAACTGCTTCTCCATGGCCGACAATGTCATGAAATGTATGGACGGCACAATTGATCTGAATCGGGGGTTCATGAACGACGGCACCGTCGACATACCGCTGCGGGGCGCCCTGTTCGTAAACAACGGTTACGTGGTCAGCGAACGCAGGTACGGGACAAGGGAAGGCTATTACCTGCAGGTCCTGATGAAGAACAACAGGACGTTCATGATCCTGGTGGCGGATGAGCGCCTGTTCCGGACCAATTTCAACCAGCAGTTCCTGCTCGGAAGGTATGACCGGCGCTATTTCGAGGAAGTCTACAACAACTATCCTGTGGCAAGGGTCCTGAAGGTCAGGAAGGCGAAGTCCGATGATCCGGTCCGCTGAAGTCGATCCGAACCGTTCCTTCCGCGCTGAAGGGGGTGTCGACATACGTTCTCGACAGGGGATGAAGGGCCCGGACAGCCCCGGCCCGGTCTGCCGGCCATGGGGACCTCCGCTTCCATGAACCAGGCCTGGACCCGTTTCCTGCCGGTCTTCCTGCGCCGGAAACTCGCGGGGCGCGCTTACCTGCAGAATGTCGTCAGCAACACCGGCTGGCAGTTCGCGGATAACGTCCTGCGCATGGGGATCGGCCTGCTGATCGGCATATGGGTCGCCCGCTACCTGGGTCCGGAGCAATTCGGCCTGCTCAGCTACGCCCTCGCCTTCGTGGCCATCTTTTCGACACTGTCCACTCTGGGTCTCGACGACATCGTGGTTCGCGATATCGTCAGCCATCCGGACCGCAAGGACCGGATTCTCGGCACGGCGTTCATTCTAAAGCTGATCGGCGGTTCGATCAGCTTCTGTGCGGCAACCGGCACCGTTCTCGTTCTGCGTCCGGACGACGACCTGAGCCAATGGCTGGTAGCGATCATCGCGGCCGGGACGGTGTTCCAGGCCTTGCACATCGTCGAATACTGGTTCCATTCCCAGGTCCAGGCCAAGTATGCGGTCCTGGCCAAAAACCTGGCGTTCATCCTCTGCGCCCTGATCAAGATCGTCCTTATCCTGGCCGAGGCGCCCCTGATTGCCTTTGCCTGGGTTGCCCTGTTCGAGGTCGTGGCCGGCGCAGCGGGTCTGATTATTGCTTACAGGTCAAAGGGTCACCGTTTCAGGGACTGGAGCGGCAGCGTCAAAAGCGCCTGGAACATGCTGCGGGACAGCTGGCCGCTGATGATGTCCAGCATGGTCATCCTTATTTATTTGCGTATCGACCAGGTGATGCTCGGTGAAATGGCCGGCGTCGAAGAGGTCGGCATCTATTCGGTGGCCGTACGACTGGCGGACGTGTGGTTTTTTATTCCCACCATCATCTACTGGTCCGTTTTCCCCAGCATTATCGAGGCGAAACACACCAGTGAAAGCCTCTTTTATGAGAGGCTTCAGAAATTCTACAACCTGATGGCGCTGGCAGCCTATGCGGTGGCTGTTCCCGTGGCGCTGACGGCGCAATGGCTGGTGCCGGCCCTCTTCGGCGACGCCTATTCCCGCGGTGGTGTCATGCTGGCTGTTCTGATCTGGGCGAACATCTTCATGAGCCTTGAAATGGCCAGGTCCTCCTTCCTGAACGCCATGAACTGGACCCGGTTGCATCTTGTCACGGTCTCATTGGGCTGCACACTGAATATCTCCCTTAATTACCTGCTGATCCCGGCCTTCGGCGGCATGGGCGCAGTGATCGCGTCGCTCGTGGCGTACTGGTTCGCCGCCCACGGTTCATGTTTTTTATTCAAACCGCTGTTCAGAACAGGTACCATGTTGACCAGGGCGCTGATCTGGCCGAAAATCTGGTAGTATCGCAGGTTCACACAAGGATATGAGCGAAGTGGTTGAAAGAATTCTCCATGACAACGATCTGCTTGCCATCATAATCTCCGGCCGCTTCAGTGAACCGGGGATCCACTTTTTCACTCCTGACGATCTTTCCCAGCAGGTGGCCTACATGTGTCATCCTGCCGGGAAGGAAATCGCGCCCCATGTCCATAACCCTGTGCCGCGCGAGGTCCACTACACCCAGGAGGTGCTTTTTATCCGAAGAGGGGTGTTGCGGGTCGACTTCTACGATGACCGGCGGAACTATCTTGAGAGCCGGACACTGCAAGGAGGAGATACCATTCTCCTCGCCTCCGGCGGGCATGGATTCGAGGTTCTTGAAGAGGTGGAGATGATCGAAGTCAAGCAGGGCCCGTACGCCGGAGAGCATGATAAGATCCGGTTTGAAGCCGTCGATAAGCGGCTGCTGAAGGATGAGAGATGATACCGGTCAACCAGCCGCTTCTCGAGGGGAACGAGAAAAAGTATCTGGCGGAATGCATCGACACGGGCTGGATATCCTCCGAGGGGCCGTTCGTGACCCGTTTCGAAGAGCAGATGGCCGCGGCTGTCGGTCGGCGGCACGGGATCGCCGTCTGCAACGGGACCGCGGCGCTCGAGGCCGCGGTGGCGGCGCTGGATCTGCAGCCGGGGGACGAAGTGGTCATGCCGGCCTTCGCCATCATCTCCTGCGCGATGGCGGTGGTGCGGTGCGGATGCGTGCCGGTTCTGGTGGACAGCGATCCGGTGAACTGGAATGTCGATACGGGAAAACTCCGCGAAAAGCTGGAGCAGGAGATCGGAAAAAACGGCAATCGCCGTATAAAAGCCATCATGGCAGTCCACATCTACGGGTTGCCGACGGATATGGACCCCATCCTCGAGATGGCCGACCGATACGGCCTGGCGATCATCGAGGACGCGGCGGAGATGCACGGTCAGAGCTACAAGGGCCGACCCTGCGGCAGCTTCGGCGCCCTCAGCACCTTCAGCTTTTATCCCAACAAGCATATTACGACCGGCGAGGGAGGGATGCTCCTGACCGACGACGATGCCCTCGCCGAACGCTGCCGCTCCCTGCGCAATCTCTGTTTCCAGGGGGGCCGGCGCTTTGTCCATGAAGAGCTCGGCTACAACTTCCGCATGTCCAACCTGCAGGCGGCCGTCGGAGTCGCGCAACTGGAGAGGCTTGAAGCGTTCGTGGCCCGCAAGCGGCGCATGGGGAGGCGGTACACCGAGGGACTGGCGGGGGTCGAGGGGCTGGAGCTGATGCCGGAGCGCACCTCCTATGCCGAGAACATCTACTGGGTGTACGGGGTCGTGCTGAAGGACGAAGTCCCCTTCGATGCCGCAGCGGCAATGAGCCGCCTGGCCGAGAGGGGGATCGGCAGCCGTCCGTTTTTCTGGCCGATGCACGAGCAGCCGGTGTTTCGCAGAATGGGGCTGTTCAAAAATCAGACGTTCCCGGTTTCCGAACGCCTCGCCCGCCGGGGATTCTACCTGCCGAGCGGGCTGGCTCTGTCCGCGGAACAGGCGGATGAGGTAACAGAAGCGGTCAAACGCCTGATGAAAGACGAAGGAGTTGCAAAGTGACCATGGAAAATATCACCAGAACGACCTGTCGCCTCTGCGGTAGTGCGAATCTGCAGGACATCATCAGTATCGGCGATCAGTACATCAACGATTTTCCTCCTTCCCCCTCCGAGAAGGGGCGCAACGGCCGATGCCCGCTGGACGTCGTCCTTTGCGAAGACTGCTCCTTGTTCCAGTTGCGCCATACCGCGCCGCAGGAACTCCTGTACGCCCGCCACTACTGGTACAAGTCCGGCATTAACGACACCATCCGCCAGGACCTACAGGGGATTGCCGACTGCGCGGTGGAAATTTCCCGTCTCCAGCCCGGCGAGATCTTTCTCGATATCGGCGCCAATGACGGCACCTTGCTGGGCACCATGAAGGGGCGGGCGGTTCGCGTCGGCTGCGAGCCGGCCAACAACCTCATTCAGGAGCTGCGCACGAACTCCGATTACGTCATTCACGATTTCTGGAGCCGGGATGCCTATGAAAAGCTCGGCATCGGCAAGGCGAAAGCCATCACGGCGATCGGCATGTTCTACGACATGGAGGATCCCGGCCAGTTCATCCGCGATGCCGCGGGCGTTCTCGACCCGGACGGCGTGTTCATCGCCCAGCTCATGACCCTCAAGCCCATGCTCGAGCAGAACGACCTGGGCAATATCTGCCACGAGCACCTGGAGTATTATACGTACAGGTCGCTCAAATACCTCTTCGAACACAACGGCCTCGAAATTTTCAGGGTCGAAGAGAACAGCATCAACGGCGGCAGCTACCGGATCTTCGCGCGCCATTTCAAGAGCGGGAGCATCGATTACCCTGAGGATTTCACCGCCGGAGACCTGCGGCGATTCCTTACCCGGCTGGAAGAACGCCGCGCGCTCTGCCTCGATTATATCCGCGAGTGCGTCGCCGCCGGGAAAAAAGTCTATGCCTACGGGGCCTCGACCAAGGGGAACGTCATCCTGCAGTACTTCGGCCTCGACGATACGCTCATCACCGCCGCCGCCGACAAGAATCCCCAAAAGTGGGGACAGTACACCCTGACCGACATCCCCATCGTTTCGGAGGAAGCGGGGCGCGCCGCTGCCGATGTCTTTCTGGTCCTGCCGTACGGGTTTATCGACGAGTTCGTCAGGCGGGAAAAGGAGTGGCTCGACCGGGGGGGGGAGTTCATCGTGCCCCTCCCGGATTTCCGGGTCATCAAGAGGGAAGGCCGATGATCCTGCCCGAGGCCGACTACAAAAAAGTCATGGAGTCGATGCCGGTGGTCTGCATCGATTGCCTGGTGCAGAATGACCAAGGCGAATTCCTCCTGGTCAAACGCAATAACGAGCCCTTGAAGAACGAGTTCTGGTTGCCGGGCGGCCGCCTGTTCAAGCACGAACGCCTGCATGACGCGGTGCAGCGTAAAATGCGCGAAGAGCTGGGGATCGATGTGCGGGTCGTCAGGAATCTCGGTTTTTTCGAGGAGTTCTTCGATAAAACGGCCCAGAATGCCGCCGGCGGTTTTCACGCCATCAGTTTTCTCTATCTGGTGAAACCCCTGGGGAGCGAGATCCAGCTCGACCGGCAGAGCTCCGATTGGGGCTGGTTCAGGGAACTGCCGGAAAGATTGCGGGAATATCCCTCTTTGAGTCTAGGAGATTTCTTATGAAGAAGGCGCTCATCCTCGGAATCAACGGCCAGGACGGGTCCTACCTGGCCGAGCTCCTGCTGGACAAGGGGTATGAAGTGCACGGTGTCATCCGCCGCACCGCCACCGGCAATACCCGCAATATCGAAGCGATCCTGGATCGGGTTCATCTCCATTACGGCGATCTCGTCGATCCCATCGGCCTCTACCAGATCATCAGTGAAATCAGGCCGACGGAGATCTACAACGAAGCCGACCAGGACCATGCCGGCATCAGCTTCAAGATCCCGGCCTACAATTACGACGTGACCGGCGCCGCCGTCGGCCGCGTCCTGGAAATCGTTCGCCTTGTCGATCCCTCCATCCGCTTTTTTCAGCCGGTGACTTCGAACATGTTCGGCATGGCCGACCAGTGTCCCCAGAATGAAAACACCCCGTTCAACCCGATGAACCCCTATTCCTGTGCCAAGACCTTTGCCTACAACCTCTGCCACATGTACCGCAGGGGCTACGGCATGTTCGTCGCGGTGGGGATCTTCTTCAACCACGAATCTCCGCGGCGCACCGAATCCTACGTCACCCGCAAGATCACCCGATCGGTGGCCAAGATCAAGGCGGGGATGCAGGACAAGCTCGTCCTGGGGGACCTGAGCGCACGGATCGACTGGGGTTTTTCGGGAGAGTACATGGAAGCGGCCTGGCGGATCATGCAGCTCGATCAGCCGGACACCTTCGTCATCGGCACCGGCGAAGTCCACTCGGTCAAGGAGTTCGTCGATGCCGCCTTCGCCTGCGTCGGACTGGATCCCTCCGACTACGTCGAATCGAGCCAGGAGTTCTTCCGCCCCATGCAGAACGCCATCCTCAAGGCGGACATCACCAAGGCGCGGGAGACCTTCGGCTTTGACCCGAAAATCCGGTTCAGGGAGCTCGTCAGGATGATGGTCGAGCACGACCTGAAAGACCTGGGCGTCGAATGATGGCGCTGCCGGAAGAGATCACCTTCATCCTGCCCACCATGAACCGGCGGCAGTACATCTGCCGGGCGGTCGAGTCCTGCCTGGCCTGCCAGTCGGAACAGGTCAGCTCCCGCGTCCTCGTCATCGACGGGATGAGTGATGACGGCAGCTACGAGCTCCTCCGGGAACGCTACGCGGGAAACCCTCGGGTGAGAATCCTCCGGTACGAGCGGGTCGGCTTCCAGCGCACCGCCTATTACGGCGCCATGCAGGTCGACACCCCCTATGCGACCTTCATGTACGATGACGACGTCCTCTCCCCCGACTTTCACAAGATGTTCGAAGGGATGCTGGCCCGCGGGAAAGATTTCGTCATGGGCTATGCGAGCATTCACAACGTCGATGAAGTCTACCCCTTCCGGCCGATACGGGATTTCGAGCTGCGGCCGAAGCATGACCTGGCGATGGAGTATTTCGGCTATGACCGCGACGACCTGCGCTTCGTGGTGCCGGTCAGCCCGATCTGCTGCATCGTCACTACCGGGCATCTGAAGAAATGGGTCCAGTTCACGCAGGAGTATGCCTCAAAGGCGGCGATCCGGCACTATTACATGATCGAACGGAACATCGGTCCCGACATCATCCTCTACCTCTCGGCGATCCTCAAGGAGGAGGAGACGGCGCTGGTGACTCCGACCGTTGTCGGCCAGCTCTCCACGCACCCCGATTCGATGAGCGTCGGATACGGCGACCGCCACCTGATCACCGGCTACTGGTTCGGCAAGATGTGGGCCTTCGAGGAGATCTGCCGACAGGGTAACCGGGCCGCCGCAGCCAGGAGCGCGGCGTTTCTGCTGGCCCTCGGCGCATCGATGCTCTTCAGGATGCCTTTCAGCAAAGACCGGCGCTGGTTCTGGTCCTACGGGCGGGAAATCCTCAGGGTCAAGTGGCTCGCCCTCCGGTACGCGGGGGTCATTCCCCTCATGCGGGAGTTCCTCACGACCCTGCGCAACTGGCGCGCACGGCAGGCGCATCCTGCAAGATAGCTCCCGGACGGAAACCATGCGGTTCACCATTGTCACCCCCTCGTACAACCAGGCGGACTATCTGGCCGAGGCCATCGAAAGCGTGATCGGCCAGGAGGGGGAGTTTTCCATCGACTACATCATCGTCGATGGAGGCTCGACGGACGGCTCGGTCGACATCATCAGGCATTACGCCGCAGTGGTGGAGGAAAAGCGCCGGGAGTGTAGATGTCTCGGGGTAACCCTGCGCTGGCTGAGCGAAAAGGATGACGGACAGGCCGATGCCCTCATGAAGGGTTTCCGGCTTGCTGACGGCGAGGTGCTGGCCTGGCTGAATTCGGATGACAGCTACCTTCCGGGCGCCCTGGGGAAAGTCGCCGCCCTGTTTGACCGGCGCCCCGGATTATCCGTGGTCTACGGGCAGACGCACTATACCGACCCGGCCGGGGTGGTCATCGGCCGGTATCCCACCGGACCGTTCGATTATCAGAGACTGGCCACCTTCAACTACATCTGCCAGCCTTCGACATTCTTCACCAAGGATGCCTTCGAGGAGGTTGGCGGATTGGATGCCGCCCTGCACTTCGTCATGGATTGCGACCTCTGGATCCGCCTGGCGAAAGGGTTCGAGTTCGGCTACCTGCAGGAGTTCCTCGCAAACTACCGCCTGCATGACGAGTCGAAGACCGTCTCGGAGCGCAGCGCGCTCGCCAACCACGAAGAGGCCCTCATGGTCGTGAGAAGGCATTACGGCCGAGCGCCGCTGAGCCGCGTCTACGTCTGCTGTCATCAGCGCCTGTCTGACGTCCTGCCGCCTTTTCTGAAAAAACTCCGTTTCCCCCTCTTCCTGTCGGCACTGCCGTTGACCCTGGCCAGGTACCTGCGGCTGAACAAGGGAGTTCACCGGGAGGATTTCCGAGACATCCGCCTGCATAAAGTCCGGAAGCTGTTCCGGTCTCGCCTGGACCTGTACAGGCGCCCCTGAGAACATCCGGATTCGCAGCATCGGCCGATCCCCGAGCCCCCGGAATTCCCGGGCCGAAAAGTTCTGCCGTCAGGCCATATGCCCAGTACTTCCGTCATATCGCCAGCCGTGTTCTGACTTTTCAGCGCCAGGGCAGCCGGAAGCATGGCCTGAAAATTGCTTTTTACTTTTCGAAAAAAATAACCGGTCGGACCTGGATTGTTTATCGCCATCCGGGAACGTCGAAGCAAGAATCCGAAGCGGGCAGGCAGACGCTAAAGACTTATTGCACTTCTTCCAGGTCGTTTCGGCCGCAGCATACCTTGAAGTGTCATGCCCTCTTCGGAATGGAAGACGGGTATGTCTTTTTCGGAAAACCTCAGTGAAAAATCGGAAGCGAGCCTGTCGCGGAAACAGAAGCTGCCGCGCCTGTCCCTGCTGGCAGCGGTCCTGGCCGTGACCTTCTCGGTTTTTTTCGCCGACGGCTACCTGCAATGGATCAATTCCGACACCGCCGGCGAAGCCTACAGCCTCACGCAGGACATCCGTTTCCCGCAGGGCCTGCTCTCGGAAAATCCGCACCAGCCGCGCACGGCGGATCATGTCATCTCGTACTATCATTCGCGCATAACCGGCCACATCCTCTCCTACGCCTCATTCAATATCGTCGGGCCGATCTATCGTGAATTGTTCGATGCCCCGGTCGACTCCCTCTATGTGGCGCAGGGTTTCATGTCCGGGAGCATCTTCGTCTTCCTGATCCTGATCTCCGCCGCGTACGTTTCATGCGCCGCGCCTGTTCTCTCCACGCGCTACCTGGGCGCCGCCGCCCTGCTGACCCTTTTCACGATGGCCCTTCCCCCTGTCGCCTGGCTGAATCAGCCATTCGGGATGACGGTACGTTTTTCACATCTGGCCGTCACGTCCAACTATGTCGGGACGATTATCTTTGCGCTTTGCGTTTTTTTCCCTTACTGGCGATACCTGTGCACGGGGAAGTGGAGCGATTTTTACGAGAACGCCTCCCTGCGCATCCCTTTTTACACGCTGCTCATCGCCGCCGTCTTCTCTTCAACGGCAACGACCCTCTGGATGATGATCATGGCCGCAGGGTGCTGCTGCTTCCTGCTCCGGCATTTCTTCCGGGAAGGGGGGGGAGGCGCCGGAAAGCGCCTGCAGGGTTTTCTGAGGGACAGCAGGTCCCGCCCCCTGTTGCTGATCATCGCTCTGGGCTTCGTCGCCATCGGCGCCGAGGTGTTCACCTATCACGGACACACCTCGCTGGCCGAATTCAGCCTGCGCTCCTACCTGGGGGCTCTGACAGGTTTCTTCACATCGAGCGCGGACACCAAATATATCGTTTCTCTCTTTGCATTCTGCCTCGGGATTTATCTCTACCATGCGATGAAAGATAAATCGTCCGCCCATCTGCGGACATTGCACAGGGCCCTCCCCTGGCTCTTGATTCTCAACCTCCTCTATATCCTCGTCATCGGGATGCCGAACCGGGAGTACCGCTTCGGCGGCTATAATTTCGGCCGTGACACCATCTTCCCCGCCACCTGGACCCTCTCTCTCTGGCTGTTCTCGGTACTGATAGGCTACTGGAGGGAAAAGAGGCTGTACTGGCTGGCCCCGTTACTGCTCTACATCCTGGTGACAAACGCCCTGGGCTTTTTCACCTTCCCTCTGGCAGCCGTGCACCAGTATCAGAAAAAGGTTTTCGAGCGGGTTCGCAGCCTGGACGGGACCCTTCCCCCCGGGACGCCCATCACGATCCCCGCGGAGGGGATTGCCTTCAACCGTGGAGACTGCGAGATCTTTACCGTTCCCATGCTGCGCCGGGCCGGGATCGTCTCACCGCAGAGGAAAGTCAATGTCGTCCCATAGGAGCGCGTCGAATTGGAAAAGGCCATGAATAATGACTTATCGGAAGACCACGTGCATCCGCGGGAGCAGCCCATGGGCGTCGAGCTGATGGAAGAGGCGCTGGAGGCTATCGAAGAGGAGGATGTGGTGCTCTCCGGCGAAGGGCTGCTGCCGGTCAAGCGCAAGCTCGATCCCCTGATCCACTGCGTCCTGCCGGCCTTCAATGAAGCCGAGAACTTGCCTGCGCTGATCCCGGAGTTGTGCGGGCAGCTGGCCGAGCTGACGCCGAACTTCGAAGTGCTGGTGGTGGATGACGGCAGCGAGGACGATACCGCGGCGGTCACCGTCGACCTCGCGAAGAAATACCCGGTTCGCCTGTTGCAGCTGTCCCGCAATTTCGGCAAGGAAAGCGCGCTGACCGCCGGGCTCGATCATGCCGGAGGCGACGTGGTGATCCTCATGGACGCCGATTTCCAGCACCCGATCGCCACCCTGCCCGCATTCATCGCCTACTGGCGCCAGGGGTACGACATGGTGTACGGTATACGCTCGGACCGTTCCGATGAAAGCGTTCTCAAGCGTCATTTCAGCGCCTGGTTCTATGCCCTGATGACCCGGGGCCCGTCGACGGCATGCCAGATGGAGCCCAATGCCGGCGACTTCCGGCTGCTGGACCGCAAGGTGGTCGATGCGTTGAAAAACCTCCCCGAAAACGACCGTTTCATGAAGGGTTTGTTCAGTTGGGTGGGGTTCAAAACCATCGGCATCCCCTTTCAGGCGGAGAATCGCCGCGCGGGTGATTCAAGGTTCAATTTCTTCAACCTCTCCGAACTGGCCATCACCGGCATCACCTCCTTCACCAGCCTGCCGCTGAGACTCTGCGCCGCCTTCGGGGCCGTGGTGTCGCTGCTGTCCATGCTTTACGGGTTCTATATCGTTCTGGAAACGATGATCGGGGGGGTGGACGTTCCCGGCTGGGCGACCCTGGTGGTCGCCATCTGCTTCCTCAGCGGAATTCAGCTGCTGTCGATCGGCATCCTGGGCGAGTACATCGCGCGTATTTTTTTCGAGGCGAAGCAGAGACCCTCCTATATCATCGGGCGCAAGTACGCTCCTGCCCGGAACGAAGTGCTGCACGAAAAGAGATGAGCCGGTCGCCTCCCTGCAAAGGTGGGGCGCCGGTGGGCAGGAAGCGATGAAAGAGATTATCGTCTGCGCGGATGACTATGGCGTCAGCAGCCCGGTCGACAAGGGGATCCGCGAACTGATCGCCGCCCGGCGGCTTTCGGCGGTGAGCTGCATGAGCACGGCGGCCGCCTGGCCGGCGGAGGCCGTATTGTTGAAGCCGTTTCGGGACAAGGTCGAGGTCGGACTGCATTTCAACCTGACCCTGGGCGAGGACTGCGCCGGCTCCGGTCTGACGCCGTGGCTGATCGACAGCCTTGCCGGGCGGATCGACCGGCAGGCGGTCGGGAGGGAATTCCTGCGGCAGCTCGATCGTTTCGAGTCCGCCTGGGGAGAGCCGCCGGATTTTGTCGACGGCCACCAGCATGTGCACGTTTTCCC